>JAJPXK010000045.1 GCA_021205485.1 Clostridia bacterium
CACCATGATAGGCACCATATCGGCCTTCCTTGTATACGTAAACCTCTTCCAGAGCCCCCTCTCGCAGATAGCGCAGGCGTTCAACACGCTGCAGTCGGCAGCGGCGGCTTCGGGCAGGGTATTCGAGTTTCTGGAAGAAGACGAACTTTCTGACGAAACGGGCAAAAAGTATAAGCTCAACCTCGGCGTCAAGGGCGACGTTGAATTCAGGCACGTAAAATTCGGCTACAGCGAAGACAAGATTATAATACCCGACTTTTCGGCCAAAGTTAAAGCGGGCATGAAAGTCGCCATAGTAGGCCCTACGGGCGCAGGCAAAACCACTATGGTAAACCTTTTGATGAGGTTTTACGAGGTAAACAGCGGCGATATATTAATAGACGGCGTTTCCATAAAGGATATGCCGAGGGAAGAAGTGCACGACCTGTTCGGCATGGTGCTGCAGGATACATGGATGTTTGAAGGCACCGTACGCGACAACATAGTTTACAGCAAACAAGCCACCGAAGAAGAGCTTAAAACGGCTTGCGACGCCGCAAACATATCGCACTATATATCCACCCTCCCCGGCGGACTTGACTACTATATGGAGTCCGGCGACGAACTTTCAGGCGGGCAGAAACAGCTTGTCACCATAGCGAGGGCAATGATAGAAAACGCCCCGATGCTTATACTGGACGAAGCTACTTCCAACGTTGATACCCGTACCGAAGAACTTATTCAGACGGCGATGGATAACCTCACCAAGGGCAGAACGAGCTTTGTTATCGCTCACAGGCTTTCCACGATTAAGAACGCCGACCTAATCCTTGTAATGCGCGACGGCAACATTGTAGAGCAGGGCAACCACGAAGAACTTATGGCAAAGAACGGGTTCTACTCCACCCTGTACAACGCGCAGTTCGCCGGCGAAGAGATATAAACAGACTCACATTCAGATATCAACTATACCGCAATTAAGGCTTCCCCTAAAAGGGAGCCTTAAAAATTCAAATCGTAACTCTGCCGCCGCATATTATGCGGCGGCAGTTATATTATATTTTAAGCATATCGCCGTCAATACATATAGCAATCAATACATATGCGTATGGCAAAATATGCTTTTCAGCCCTTACCACCGTATAATTACTTTACGCACATATCAGCTACAAAACATATTAATCCGGCCATATATGCGGGGCAATCAATATATATACACTAAAAAAGGCTCCCCTATTAGGGGAGCCTTAAAAATTCAATTTACAAAATAATCACTATGGCGCCGCCTTTGCCCTCGTTCACCATACGGTTTACGGCCCGTCGGAGTTTGCCCCTCGTTTCTTCCTGCATAGACGAAACTTTCGCAGCAAGCCCTTCCTGCACCATAGACTTCAGACTCTTGCCAAAGAGGTCGGTATTCCACATTTCCTCGGCGTTGCGTTCAAAGCCCGCCATCATGCCCTGCACCATATTTTCGCTCTGCGCGGCGGAGCCCATTATAGGGTTGACCTCGCCAGAGACGTCCACCCTTATTATATGGTAACTCGGGGCGCTGGCCTTGAGCTTTATGCCTACATTGCCGCCCTGGCGGATTACAGAGGGCGTATCGTAGACGATATCGTCTTCAGAGGGCTGTACTATGCCGTAGCCGTTCACGCCAGCGCATTCAAGGGCGTCCTTTACTTTCGCGTACCCCTTTTTAGCCTGCGAGGCAGAACGTACAAACCGCATAAGCGAATACTCGCCGTCTATCTCGTCGCCGGCGATTTCTGACAGCATTTCAAAATAAATGCCGTCCTTCGCCTCGGCCTTAAGTTTTACGCAGCCCGTTTTAAGGTCCGCCTCCGCAAAGGCGTTCTCCTTCCAGTACTTCGCCCCCGCAAACATGCCGTCCAGATCAGAAAGTTCGCTCATTTTGAAAATTTTTGATGAACGCTCAGTAACGGCCGACAACAGTTCGGCAATAGCCGTGTTTTCCTGAGGCATAACCTGCGTCCATTCGGGTATATCCACGTCTATTCTGCGTAAAGGGAACTCAAACAAAAGAATACGCAAAATATTATTGAGGCCCTCTTCCGCAGCAGAAAAATCAAACCCCGCGGCGGGACAATTACACCTTGCCGCCACCTCTTCGGCGGCGCTTTGCAAAGACGCGTCGGCGTAAACGACCGCCCTCGGCTTGCCGTCCGTACGCGAGAAAAATTCCGAACTTTCGGCTCCGTCGCCTTCCGCAAAATATAAGTGAACGCCGCAGGCGGAATCTTTATATTTTACCTCTATTCCGCGCCCTGCGAAGTCAAAGCTGTTTGTAAAAGCTTCGCAAAGCTGTTCGCCGCACCAAAGCCCTATATTTATCTTCCCTCCGCACCTTGCCGACAGGTCGGAACAAACGTCTGTATCAAGCATATTTCACCCTCCAATTACTACCGTATAAAAAATATATTACGGCTCGGGGCGATTTATGCGGCATATTTTGCCGAAAACAAAAAATTACCGCCAAAGGCGGATAAATCCAGCCTCAGCGGTACTTTTTTTTATATTTTACTGTAAGCCGTCGGCGGCGCCAAAGTTTATATCTCGTCAGAAAGAAGGACGTTGCGGTAGAAAATATCCATTTCTTCCT
Organism: Clostridia bacterium; assembly: GCA_021205485.1. GTDB lineage: Bacteria > Bacillota > Clostridia > Christensenellales > Borkfalkiaceae > Coproplasma. Next base: position 2,603 of record JAJPXK010000045.1, read on the forward strand.
TGGTTTTGAATGTCGCGAGGTACATAATATCGCCCATAGCGGCCGACAACGCCTCGGGTATACGCTCTATGGCCTTGAGATTATCTTTGTACATCTCTATAATTTCGTCGTCGGAATATACAAAACGCTTGCCGTCGCGCCTGCCCGCGTAAGCGCAGTAGTACCTTTCGCCCGTGCCTACAAGCGAGCTGTCGTAAGTTATCATATCCGCCCATATCTTATACACGTCGGTGCTGTTGGCGTAGTTCATCATATCTGGCGAAAACCCTCCGCACGGCCTCATATTTACCTCAAGGGCTATAACGTCGCCCTTTTTGCCGAGGTACTGGTCTGAAAGAAGACGGAAAAATTCAAAGTGTACAAAGCGGCTTCTCACGCCGAAAGCCCTTACCGTACGCCTGCCCGCATCCTTTACGTCGTCGGCGAGCTTGTTCACCATATAGTAAATACTGTTGGAGTTGTTGTTTACTATATCCATTATAGAATAGGGCGTAACGTTGCCCGTTTCGAATATAGGGTAGCCGTGGCTGTCTATCACGGCGTCGTAAGAATTTACCTCGGCGTCTACAAATTCCTCCATAATATACTCAAAGGGAGGTTTGTTGCGGAAAAACGCTTCAAGCTCGTTGTCGTCAGAGAGTTTATAGGTATCGTTGGCGCCTACGCCGTTGTCGGGCTTTACTATTACGGGATAGCCGACTACAGCTATAAATTCTTTGCAGGTTGAAATGTCTGTAGCCATGCAGTAGCGGGCGGTAACAATGCCTGCGTTCTGGTAGTACTTTTTCATTTTGGACTTGCATTTCACCCTGTCCATATCGGCGACCTGGAAGCCGCTTTTTATATTGAAGTCGGTGCGAAGCCGCGCATCCTGTTCAAGCCAGTATTCGTTGTTGCTGTCAAGGAAGTCTATCCTGCCGTAAGAATGTATAAAATAGGCCACCCCCCTGTATACCTCGTCGTAATTTTTGAGGGAATGTACCCAGTAATATTCGGTAAGCGAAGCTTTAAGTTCGGGCGATAAGTCGTCGTAAGGGCAGTCGCCTATGCCTAAGACGTTAAAGCCGTTGTTTTTAAGTTCTCTGCAAAACTTCCAGTAGTTGGTAGGGAAATTAGGTGATGTAAAAATAAAGTTCTTCATAATTTATCCTCTGATTTAGTTCACGAATTTATTTTTGCATTGCTGCGCAAAAATAAATTCCGCGATTACTGTAAATCTTTTTAATTTTCTAACAGTTTAGGCAAAAAGTACGCCGCCTGCACGTACCACCAGTCCCAGTCGTGTTTTACGTCGCCGCCCCAGATATCTACCCACGCCTCTATGCCCTTTGACCGCAGGATATCCGCAAACGAACGGGTGCTTTCCAATGTCTCTATCTCCCAGGCGCCCTGTCCTACGCAAAGCACAATGCGGCTGTCGTTGTACATATTTATATAGGGATGGTCCGCAGGCATATTTGCAATAAATTGCTGAGGGGAATTTTCGTACGTAAGCCTGTCGTGGTATGCCCCGAAGAAATATTCGTTGGTATATATGCCCGAAAGAGACATAAGCATATCGAATTTATCGGGAAAACGGAACATAAGAGTTGCGGCGTGCAACCCGCCGAGGCTTAAACCGCTTACGCCGAACTTAAAACCCGTTCCGTTTATCGCGGCAAACTCAGGCATGGCCTCGTTTACTATATAGTGAATCCAGCTTTCGTGCCTTGTTATCCGCCAGTGAGGGTCGCCCTGCGACGAAATAGTCTCGCCGTCTATGCTGTCTATGGTAAAAACCTGAATGCGGCCGTCCTCTATATACGGGGCGTAAATGTCGAGCATACGCATATCCTCAAACTCGTAAAACCTGCCGCCCTGGCAGGGCACCGCTATAAACGGCTTGCCGCCATGGCCGTACACTTTAAATTCCATATCCCTGCCTAACGCGGGGCTGTACCTTTTGTAATAACGTATTTCCATATAGTCTCTCTTTGTATTTTAGTATAGCGTTATATTGCCGTCAATACTCCCCCGCGAAGCCTAAGGCGTTCATAAAAAACGGTATCTGTTTTTCCCAGCTCGCCTCGCAGTGAGTTCCGTAGGGCACCACCCTGGTTGTTACAAACGCCCCTTTATTTATTAAGGCGGAAGATGTTTTTGCAAACAGCTCCCTCTGGCGGCTGTGGTTAGAAAATTCCTTGCTGCCGTAGTCCATATAAATATTGGTATTAAGGCCGAAGCGGGCCTCTTTTACAAACTCTGGCAAACCGCCGTTTACCCATAAACTCGGCGAAAGGGCGGCCGCCTTGGAAAATATTTTGTTGTAGGAGCATACGGCGTAAAGCGACATAAGCCCGCCCATAGAACTTCCCGCGATGATGGTGTTCGCCCTTGAAGGCAACGTTCTGAAGTTTGCGTCTATAAACGGCTTAAATTCGGTTGTAAGCCAGTCCATATAGATTTTGCCCCTGCCGAAAATGGCAGTGCCGTCCTGCATAAAAAAGTCTACGGGGGAATATTCCGACAGTCTGCCGTTGCCCTTTGTGTCGCATTCCACCGCGGCGACTATTATTTTTGTGTGAGTCCCGTCCAGATATTCGCCTACGCCCCAGCTTTTGCCGTATGTGGCCTCGCTGTCAAAAAAGACGTTCTGTCCGTCGAACATATACATTACGGGGTAACGCCTGCCCGTCCAGTCGTAGTCGTCGGGCAGATATACCGAAACTCTTCTCGCTCTTTCGCCCGTAAGCTGAGGGATTGAAATTTCCCATTCATTGACCATATATAAAAGCCTCTTACGATATTTTGCCGTTTAAAAAAGAAATAATGTCTGCGGCGACCTTTTCCCCGCAGTCGTCGTTTAAAATCTCGTGCCGCATGCCCTTATACAGGGTAATACTCACGTCTTTCACGCCATATTTTTTAAGTTTTGAGTAAACCTTTTTTACTCCCTTGCCATAGCCGCCGACAGGGTCCATATCGCCCGAAACTACGTATACAGGCAGATTTTCAGGTATGGCCCTGAAAGTTTTTTTGGAACACGCCCTGCGGATTATCCTGAAGAGGCCTAAAAAGCCCGAACAGGTAAAGCCGAAGCCGCAAAGCTCGTCGGCGATGTATGCGTCTACGTTCTTCTCGTTTACCGAAAGCCAGTCTACAGACGTCCTCGCGGGCTTGAATTTATTGTTGTAACTGCCGAAGCCGAGTTTTGTTATAAACTTGCTTCTGTGGTTCCAGCCATTTACTCCGCCTATAATTTTAGTCACGTCTATAGCGACGTCCATCAAAAGCCTGCTCTGCCAGCCCGTGCCCATAATTATGGCGCCGCTGAGCCCCCGGCCGTATTCAGAAAGATAGGCGCGGCAGAAAAACGAACCCATGCTGTGGCCTAAAACAAAGTAAGGTATATCGGGGGCCGCCTCTTTTGCCTTTAAGGTGAGGGAATATATATCCTTTAACACGTAATTTTCGCCGTGGTCTACGGGAAAATTGCCAAGCTCCTCCCTTTTAACGGTATCGCCGTGGCCGAGGTGGTCTTCGGCGCACACCATAAACCCCTGTTTTGCAAGGGCTTCGGCGAAGGGCGAATATCTCGCCGCATATTCTTCCATTCCGTGTATAATCTGTAATACCGCTTTAGGCTTGCCTTCGGGCTGCCATATGCACGCGTGAACGGTATGCTCGCCGTCTGACGAAGCGTAGTATATATCTTGCATAATTATTCCTTTTATTTTTTATAAAATTATAGCACCGCTTACAAAAAATTTCAAGCTATGGCGACGCTTACAGCAAATTTTTGAATAAATTTATATTTTCAGGCGAAATTTTGCGTTCTCCCACCTCTATTTCCTTTATAATTTTTACTGCGAGCCCGTTATACGGCGTCAAAAAACTCGCCCCTTCGCCGTAGGATATGGCAACGCCGTTTATAAAATCTATCTCGCACTTTTTGCCCTTCTGCAAATCGAAGAGCATGCCTGACTGCAAAAGAGAGTGGTTTTTCATAACTGTCGGCATCAAAGAAAGGGTGAAAGCCTTTTTGAGTTTACTTTTGTAAGAAAGCAACGCAGCGACGTCGTGCCCCTGGATTTTTTCGGGTTTTATGCCGCAGGCCCGCCCCGCGGCGACGCTCTCGTTAAAAATTTCCAGGGCGACCCTTTTGCTGAGTTTGCCCCTCGCGACCTCGCCGAAGGTAAGGCCGGACATCGCCGACAGGGAAGAAAAGGCGCAGTTTATGGCAAGTTTTATCCACCTCGCCCCGATAAAATTATCCTCTGTTGTAACCTCGCCTGCCTGACTTAAAATATTTTTCACGTCTTCAAGCTTGTTTTTGCTTGCCTCATAAAGAGAGCCGAGGGCGAACTGCATGGCCTTTGGCGAAGTTGTAAGCTTAGAGCAGCCCTCGCCTATAAACGTGGCGCCCCAGCTCACCGCGCAGCCGACGCAGCGGTCTTCGCCGACAATTTCGGCAACCGACGGTTCGGGCAGTCCGTTTTGCATGGTACACACAACGCCGTTTTCTGCAATGTGAGGCAAAAGAGCGGCAAGTATGCCCGAATTATCGCTCTGTTTGGTCATCAGAAATACTATATCGTAAACGCCGTTTATACCGTCGGGGGTGTACGCGTTTACGAGTACGGTAAAGTCCGCGGCGCCGATAATGTGAGCCCCGCTTTTATTTAAAGCGTTTACGTGCCGTAAATTTCTCGTTACTAAATCGGCCTGAACGCCCGCCCTGGCAAGAAAGGCGCCGAGGACGGTGCCCATGGCGCCCGCGCCGTAGATTAAAATACGCATAGCTACCTACTTTTTGAAAATAATCTTCTTCAATCCCTTAAAAAAGTGGCCGTTGCACGCAAGCAGCAGGCCCTGCGTCTGCGGCCCGTTGAATCCCGCGTACTGAGCCACCGCCCGCATATACAGGTACCTTAAAGTCTGCAGCGAAGGATTCTTTTTTGACGAAAATATTTTGCTGCCTATAAAGTAAAGCAGTCTTCCGCCCGCGCCCTTCGCCCGCTTTAATTGCTCAAACGGCGAATAAAGGGTAATTTCTATGCGGGTTGCGTCTTCCTCCGCCCTTTCAGGCTGAACCCTTTTGGCTTCCTCAATAATTTTTTGCCGTTTTAAATAGCCTCCGCCGCATTCGGGCTGCTCGCCGTCTACCTTTATATTGCGTACAAGGCGGATATCCCGCGAGGACGAACCTACTAAAATTGTATATTCGCCCGCGAATATACGCCAGGCGCCGCGTTTTTCGTCGAATGTGCGGAAGGTTTTTTCGTCAAACGGAATGTACACGGCGACGCTTTCGCCCGCCTTTACCGAAACCTTTTTAAACCCCTTTAAAACTTTCGCGGGCTGAGCTATGCCGCAGTCGGGGAAGGAAACATACACCTGAGCGACCTCTTTGCCGTCCACGCTCCCTGCATTTTTTATGGTAAAGCTTACGCCGTTTTCGTCAGTCTCAACGTCGGAATATTCAAAATCCGTATAGGAAAGGCCGTAGCCGAACGGGTATTTAGGGGATATTCCCGCCCCTTCAAACCAGCGGTAGCCTACAAATATATCCTCTTTATACTCCTCTTTATAGGCGTCCGAGCCGAATACGCCGGAGCAGGGCAAATCGGAGTAGCTTACGGGGAAGCTTTCGGCGAGCTTGCCGCTCGGGCAGACGTCGCCGCAGAGTATGTCAGAAAGGGCCTTAGCCCCGCTCTGCCCGTACAGGCCGCTGTAAACAAGGGCGTCAGCGTCGCAGTCAAATTCCATCTGCACAGCCGATCCGCAAGCGAGGCAAACTATCACCTTTTTGCCCGTCTTTGCAAGCTCTTTTATAAGCTGAGTCTGGCAAAGGGGCAGGGATATGCCCGATTTATCGGCCCCTTCGGTGTCCTGCCTGTCACAGGTTCCTGAAAAGCAAATTACCGCGTCGGCCCCCTTGGCGAGTTTTACAGCCCGCTTTAACAGCTTTTTGCTGTACTTGCCCGAAAGCGAATAGCCTTTTTCGTAGCCTGTGACTTCAAACTTTTCTTTCAGGCAGGATAAAATATCCTCGGTGTGTTTGCAGCTTACTTTCGCCGAGCCGCCGCCCTGGATATGAGGTTTTTGAGCGAGTTCGCCTACAACGGCGACCTTTACGCCTTTTTTAAGCGGCAAAACACCGTCGTTTTTTAAAAGAACAATGCTGTTTTCGGCGCATCTTCGGGCAAAGTCGGAATGTTCGTCAAAATCGCACTCCCTGACGCTGCCCGTCCACTTTTGAGAAAAGGCGGAAATACGCTTCACGCAACCGTCAATATCCTCTTCATTCAGCTTGCCCTCTTTTACGGCGTTTTCCAGCTCTTCGCACGATAGCGGGCAGCAGGGCATCTCTATATCCTCGCCCGCCTTTACGCCCTCAACGCGATCGCAGGTACCTACCCAGTCCGAAACTACGATGCCGTCAAAATTCCATTCACCCCTGAGTATGTCCGAAATAAGCCACTTGTTCTGGCTGCAATGCACGCCGTTTACCTTGTTGTACGCCGTCATAACCGCCCCGACTTCGCCCTCGGTTACGCACATTTCAAATGGTAAAAGGTAAACTTCCCTCAGCGCCCTTTCAGACAGTACGCTGTCGCACACCGACCGGGCGAACTCGCGGTTATTTGCCGCAAAATGCTTTACGCAACAGCTTACCCCGTTTTGCTGCACCCCCTTTATATACGCCGAGGCAAGCTTGCCCGTAAGATAAGGATCTTCGGAAAAATATTCAAAATTTCTGCCGCACAGGGGGTTGCGTTTTATGTTTACGGCGGGGCCTAAAAGCACAGACGCGCCAAAGTAGGCCGCCTCCTGCCCTAATCTTACGCCCGCGCCGTATAGAATATCCTCGTCCCAGCTACAGGCGGCGCAGGAATTTTCTTCAAAACACGTTGCGGGGCAAGAACCGTTGAGGCCGAAATTGTCGTCCGACCCGCTCTGCAGGCGGAGCCCGTGCGGCCCGTCGGAAAATCTGAACGAACGGGCGTTAAATTGTGGATATTCCTGCGTGTTCCAGAAATCTTTGCCCGTTAAAAGCTTTATTTTGTTTTGTAAGTCCGCAGATACGCTGCTCTGCGAAAGTTTATCTTTTGCCATATATCCAGTATTCTAACACAAAAAACACAAAAAAACAAGTACCAATACATAATAAGCGGCAAATATGCCGATATTAATATATAAGGAGACTATTTTTATGGTTATCGCAAATTTTATTTCTTATATTTTGGTTATTTTAGGCGCCTTAAACTGGGGGCTTTACGGCATGGTTAATTTTAACCTTGTAGGCTGGATATTCCAGGGGCCGAGGACTATAGCCTCGATGATAGTTTACGGGCTGATAGCTCTTGCGGCGATATGGCTTATAATTTCGCCTATAATAACAGGCTGGGGCTTAAAACTTACCAACGACTCTCAGGAGAGGGCGAAACGCTAAAAAACAGAGCAGGCCGTTAAGGTCTGCTCATTTTTTATGAAGTTTAATTTTTGCCGCGGGTACCCGCTTGTGAAGGGCAGAAAAATATGTTGTCGCCCTCACGCAGGATGACAGAAAAGCCTCCCCTATTAGGGGAGGCTATAAGGGCGTTAGTTCGGGCATATGTATGCGTCAATTACTTTTTTAACAGGTCGGCGAGGTTGTAATTTAAAAGCTGTTTCCAGTCGGGTTCTTCCTGCATGGTGCGGATATGCGAAATATGATACTCCTTTGTTGCGAAGCTGTCCTTAGCCTCAGTCAAAGCGTTCATAATCTCGTCGTTCCAATGCTCCCTTTCGCCAAGCTTCACATTCCACCCGACGTTTTTAAGCCGTACTTTTTTAACGTCAAAGCCTGCGGGCGTTACATACCTTACGCCGCCCCTCACGCCGTAGGTTGACACCTCTTCCAGGCAGAAGTAGTAAAGATTTTTTGCAAAATATACATTCTGCGCGAAGTTCTTTTCGTACAGCGCCGCAACGTTGTTTAACGACTGTTTTGCAAGGACAAAGGTAACTTTTGTATTTTCGGCAAAACTTTCGCGAAGTTCCAAAACGGAAAGGGGCGTCTTTCTGTCGTCCACAAAATAGCCGCCCTGCGACAGGTCTGTCATTATCCACTTTTTCATCTTGCGGTCGTAAATTTCAGTCACGCAGTGGTTGTCCTCGTCGTAAGCCGAGGCGGGGTACATCCACACCCTACGGGCGAAAATATTTAAAGCGAGGCAGCATTCCTGCAAAATCTTCGCCTTGCACACGCAGTTTATGCCGTTTTCGGGCTTGCCGAAAGAATAGTCCAGAAGGCTTGCGGCGTTCATAGGTATATCCTTGGCGTAATACCCGTTGTGAGCAAGTTCGGGGGCGAGCCACTTTATAAGCTTTACCGCTTTAGAAAAATCGCTCCCCTTGCCCGCCTTTTCTTCCAGGGGATACTTTAATTTAAGCTCCTTAAACTCGGGGCAGTTAAATTCGTAGACGGTATGTTCCTTAGGGCCGTCTTCAAACTTTTCCGAGGCCAAAAGCATGCCGCTGTATATGTTCAGTAATTTTTCCTGAACCTCTCTTTCGTCTTTTTTATTCATCGCTGTTCTCCGCAGGCGTTAAGCCATAACATTATTTTACCATTACAAAGTGGCTTTTTGCAACTGTTTTTTAATCGGGCAAACTTGCGGCGTTAAATTTTTTCATAACGTCGTCATGGCAGTCTACCGCCTTTTTTAAAATTTCGGCAAGCTGTTCCGCGCTGCCCGATCCTACGGCGTCAACGTAAATTGCTAAAAGACTGTCAAGCCGCGAAAGCTTTTCGCTCATAACTTCGCGACCCTTAGCGGTAAGCTTTACAAGCATTTTACGCCTGTCTTCGGCAGACATTTCCATAACTACAAGCTCTTTTTTTCTGAGCGTAGTCAAAATGCACGTAATTCTGGCGCGGCTTATATTTAAACTGTCGCTTATCTGCGAGGGCGTCATCTGCTCGCCCTCTTTATACAGGCAGGCGAGGGCCGCCGTCTCCCCTTCGGTAAAATCCCGAAGGGCCGCCGTTATCTCAAGCTTGTTTACCTGCCACAGCCTCTCTTTAAGTAAATTGCACAAATCCTCTTTTTCCATCATTTTCCCTCTACTCGTTTGATTTAAGCGATTCCGCCATATCTATTTTAAACAGCTTTATAAGCATAAAGGCGTAAACTATTACGGCGAAGCCTATTGTTAAAAGTATCGCGTAAAGGTAGCTTAAGGGGTTTATAGCCTTGCCCATCATCATGGCGACGCTTACCACCCTGCCTACCACGTACTTATGCAGCAGCCAGCCTAATAAAAGACCTAACAGCATGCCTACAACGGTAAGTATTCCGCTTTCGCGGTAGATATAACCAGCCGTCTCTAATCTGGTGTAGCCGAGCACCCTTAAAGTAGCTATTTCCCGTCGGCGTTCCTCTATGTTTATATTTGTAAGGTTATACAGCACGATGGCCGCCAACGCCCCCGCGCACACTACCAGTATGAGAATTACATACCCCATCGTGGAATTGAGGGAAGAGAACGAACTTATAGTAGTATACGTAAACTCCACTCCAGTGACATTGTCGTCGGCGAGCAGTTCCTCCGCGGCCGCATCCATAGCGGCCTCGTCCTCGCCGTAGCCGTACTTTATAAGCAGGGTATTGTGTTCCGCCTCAGAGCCTGTCATTTTTATATAAGTCTGTTCGCTCATATAAATAACCGAACCCGTGTAGTATTCGGCGACGCCGACAACCGTAAGTTCTATTTCTTCCTGGTATGTTGTGGTGTATGTTACGGTGTCCCCCTCCCCGATATCGTAAACCGAGGCGATATTTTCGGGCAAAATAACGCCGTCTGCGACGGCGATCGCGTCGCCGCTTTTTCGTTCGTGAAGGCTGGTAAAATCGGAAAACGCCGTTTCGTCCTCTATCAGGTACAAATCCACGCTCTCGCGCGAGGAGCCTAAGCGAAGCTGCCCGCTTTCGCTGTAAATATCCAGCCAAAGCTTGTCGCCCGACGCATCAAGGCTGTCAAGGTAGTCGGCGAGGGCGCTGTCGGTCTCCCCGCGGATTTCAGAAATTTCGCCGCTGTAGCTTACCACCGTATCGTAGAATATAATATCGTTGTACTGCAGGTCAGATACGGCGTCTACGCTGTCGCCTACGCCGAACCCGGCGAGAATCAGGGCGGTACAGCCCATTACAGAGATTATAGTAAGCGCCATATTCCGTTTATAGCGGAATATATTGCGGATAGTCGCCTTCCATTTGAACTTGACATGCTTCCATAAAAAGTCCGCCCGCTCTAAAAGTATACGCTGCCCGGGCTTAGGGGCCTTAGGCTGCATAAGCTTGGAAGGGCTCTCTTTTGTGGTGGAGCGGCAGGCGTAAATTGTCACCGCTATGGTGAGGACAAGCGCCCCGACTATAACGGCCAACGCTATGTACCAGGAAAATCCTAACTGCAAAGTCGGCAAAAAGTAGAGCGTTTCGTACGCCTGCCATATTATAATAGGCAAAATCGAGAAACCTAAAAGTATGCCTGCGGCGAGGCCTATTACGCAGGCGAGGGTACAGTAGATAAGGTACTTGGACATAATTTTGCCCTCTCTGTAGCCTAAAGCCTTTAAAGCGCCTATCTGCATGCGGTCTTCCTCTACCATTCTCGTCATAGATGTCAGGGCGACGAGCGCAGCGACGACTATAAAGAATATAGGAAACACGCCCGCGATCTCTTCCACCTTTTCCACATTCATTTCGTAGCTTATGTAGCTTACGTTGCTCGACGCCCTGTCTAAAACGTACCAGCTTGCGTCGGCGGTAAGCCCGTTTGCGGAAAGTACGCCGTACATCGGGTTGCTTTCAAGGTCAGAATTGAATGAATCGCATATAGTACCGCCTAATTTTTCTATATCTTCAGCTTTTTCAAGCACATAGTTTTTATAACTGTCGTTAAACATTTCATACTGATCGGAACCCGTTACAGTCAGCCATAAATCGGTATATATAATCTCCTCGCCCCTGCCGCCGCCTAAAAGGCTGAAACACTGAGAGGAAGAAAAATCATAAACCTCCATGTTGCCTATAAACACGTTGCCTACCACGCCCGAACCGATGGTCGCGACCTCGCGGGCGTCTTTATAGTAGTAATCGGGCGTTGAAACAACGCCAACCACTTTATATTCCGAACAGGCGTACACGTCGCCGTAAGTGCTGTTTGCCGAAGTAAGGTTTGAGGCGAGGGTGACGGTAGAGCCTACCGCTACGTCTTCAAAATGGTTGTTTGACTGAACGACTACCACCTCGTTTTCTGAAGAAGGGTATTCACCATCTATAAGCTCAAGCTGGTTTAAGTAGCTCGCCCCGCCGCTTCCGCCGCCTGTAAGCGAAAAATCAAAGCCTATTATGTTCATGGCGTATTCGCTTCCGCTGCCTACGCTGCCGATTACATATGTTGAAATGACGGGCATATATGCCTCAACTACCGCCTTTCCGTCGCCATCTGTGAGGGATACAATTTCGTCTACGTCGCTCTGCGTAAGGCCGTAGCCGCCCTTTACGTCTATATCGTAGGCGCAAGAATCCCTGAGGTAGTCAGACATAGAGGTCTTCATATCGGGCGTGGACTGCATTATGCCTATAAGAAAGCCTACGCCGAGGGCGATAATCGCCATAATGGCCACAAACCTGCCGAAACTCTTTTTAAATTCTTTTGCTATATTCTTGGAAAATTTTTTCATAATTGCCTCGCGCGATAAGCAGGTTTACCATTCTATAAGGGAAACGTCCATAGGATTTTTGTTTACCTCTTCGGCGACCACCCGGCCGTTTTTTACGTGTATTACTCTGTCGGCCATCTGTGTAATCGCTGAGTTGTGAGTGATTACTATTACGGTTTTATGGTTGTCGCGGCAAATATCGCGCAATAGTTTAAGGATATTCTTGCCCGTTTCATAGTCAAGGGCGCCGGTAGGCTCGTCGCATAAGAGCAGTTTAGGGTTTTTAGCTATGGCCCTGGCGATAGACACCCTCTGCTGCTCGCCGCCCGATAGCTGCGCGGGAAAATTGTCCATCCTGTCCTCCAGACCTACGTCTATCATAGTCTTTTTCGCGTCGAGGGGATTTTTACATATTTCAGAGGCAATCTCTACATTTTCAAGGGCGGTAAGGTTTTGGATAAGGTTGTAAAACTGGAACACAAAGCCTACGTCGTAGCGGCGGTATTCGGTAAGCTGTTTTTCTTTGAAAGAACTGAGTTCCACCCCGTCCACAATGATTTGCCCCGAGGTGACGCCGTCCATCCCGCCGAGCATGTTCAAAACGGTGGTCTTGCCCGCGCCGGAAGGGCCTACTATTACGCAAAACTCGCCCTCCTCTATGCCGAAAGTAACGCCGTTCGCGGCTTTGATTACGTTGTCGCCCATCTTGTAGTGCTTGCATACGTCGGTAAACTGAACAAAACTCATAACATCTCCTTAAATGTAACGCGGATATATGACAAATGTCATACAAAATTATTACATACCGTTAATTATTTATACTGTTAACTATATTATATTCAAAGGCGGCTGTATAGTCAATATTAATTTTGTAAAAGATTTGTGAAAATGCTTACACAAAAAAAGCGAAGGAAACGCGTTTCCCTCGCCCTGACAGCAAATCGAGATATTAAATTTTTATTCCGCTTTCTGAGATGAATTTTTGCACAATGTCGGCGGGAATGGCGTAGTTCATACCCTCCGCAGCGGTAGTTACGGCCACCACGGTGCCTACCACCTCGCCCTCGTCGTTAAATACGGGCCCGCCAGAGTTGCCCTTATTTACGGCGCAGTCGGTCATAAGGCGGGGTTTGCCGCCTACATCCCTGCGTTTATCGCTGACTATGCCCGAAGTAATGCACGTGCCGCCGCCTAAAGAATTGCCTATAACATACAGCATCTGCCCGTTGCGAACCTTAAAAATATCTGCAAATTTTACGCCCTTCATCGCCGCGGGGGCTCCCTTTACTTTAATAAGGGCCAGATCCTCGTCGGGGCTTATTTTTATCACCTCTGCGGGGAAAGTCTTGCCGCATACGTAGGCTTTTACGTCGGCCGCAGGCTTTTTATCCGCCGCGACGACGTGCGCGTTGGTTATAACCGTACCTTTATCGTCTATGGCGTAGCCCGAACCGTTGTAAGCTTTTCCGCCCCTTGCGGCGCGGATTTCTATAACGCTGTCAATATTTTTTTCAAACACTTCTTCGCCGCTTAAAGGCGTATGCTTTGCGGGCGTTGTTTCGGGCATAGTACGGGGTGTATCGCTTTGCGACGGCTCCTTTTTAACAGCCTCCGTCTTTGGCGTATATTTCGCTTCGGCTCTGTTAAAAAGGCCTTCCTCGCCCCGCTTTATAACGTAGACGTTGCCGCACCACTTGCATTTATACGTCACGGCGGTATCCGAAGCGTCTGCAGCGATGCATTCGCCGCCGCATGTTTTACAGATAATGTTCATTTTATTTTCAGCCCTCGCCCCTCATATATTTTTCGAAGCGGGCCACTTCCCTCGTGCTTACCGAAGGGGGCACGGCCGCGAAAGCGTCAACAAAATTTTTGTGAGTAACGGGAATTTCGCCGCCCGTTTTTATCGACTCTAAAAGGGGATCTTCCTTGGCCCTGTCGCATACTTCCTCTATATCCGCCCCCGAATACCCGTCGGAGAGAGCCACAAGCTCGTCTATATTAACGTCGGAAGAAACGGGCGTGCCCTTTAAGGATTTTTCAAACATAAACTTTCTCGCGGGGGCGTCAGGCAAAGGAACGTAAATTTTTTGCGAAAATCTGCCCGAACGCATGGCCGCGCTGTCTATATCCCATGGCCTGTTGGTGGCCCCTAACAGCAAAAGGTTAGGCGCCGAGCCGGCGAAACCGTCTATCTGCTGCAAAAACTCGTTCACGCGTTTATCGTTGTGAGTGTCAACCCCTCTTTTGCCTATAAGGGAGTCCATTTCGTCAAGAAAAATTATCGCGAGGTCGTCTTCGCGGGCGGTGCGGAACAGCGAGGCTATGTTCTTTTCTGACTCGCCTACCCATTTGCTGACCACGTCAGAACCCTTTACAAAGTAAAACTTAGCCCCTACCTCGCAGGCTATGGCCTTTGCTATCATAGTCTTGCCCGTACCGGGAGGGCCGTACAAAAGTACGCCGCCGCCCGTCTTTTTGTTATAAAGCTTGTACTTTTCGGGGTATTTTATAGGATTTATCATCCTTGTGGTTATGGCCTTTTTAACGTCTTCAAGCCCCGCGATATCGTCAAAATGTATATTCGGGATAGTGGCCGAAGTCCACTCCTTTTCGCCGTCCTGCGAACCAGCCTTGTCGTCAAGCTCGCCCTTAGGAATACGCTCCTTTTCTACGGCGACGTCTATATTTTCGGCGATTTCAACAAGGCGTTTGGCCCTTTGCGTACGGGCCTGCCTTAATTTAGGCGAAGATTTTTTTGCAAGCTGCAAAAGCGTTTCCGCCGCCAAAAGGTAATTTCTTTTAGCGAGGTCGCCCTTCTTTTCGGCGTAAGCCTTTTTCGCCGCCTCGTAATACATATTGAATTTATCGTTTAAAAAACTTACGCTTAAATCTTCCATATCCTTCCTTAAAAGACCGTTAGTTTCGGCATATTGCCGTACGAATTTTTAGCCGAAGACGCCTTTGAACGCCTTTTGCCTGCGTTTTTCTTCCTCAAGCTCGCTTTCGGCCTTTTCGTTTTGCTGCCGCAGGGCATTCTCCCTCGCGTAGTATCCCGAAACCTGCCTGCCGAGTTCGTCAACCTGCTGTTTGGCTGTTTTGCGGCTGAAGCTTAACATTATTGTCATAATCACAAACATTAAAAGCCACAACCCCGCCATAATAAACAGCGTATCGCTTGTGAAAGCCGCGATTACAACAAGAAAAATTATCATTATCGCGAACACGAGGTTTATCATCCTTTTAACCTTTTTGTAGTTGGCGTCGTTGCCTAATTTTGCCGCCCGCTCCCTTTTTTTAGCTATATCGTCCTTCTTTTTAGCAATTTCGGCGAGGGCGGCGTTGTTATCCTCTATCTCTTTTTCAAGCTTTTCTATTTTTTTGCCGCATTCGTCGGCGAGTTCGCCGCAGCGGTACGAGCACATCTTTTTATACGACGCTATCTTGGCCCTAAGCCTCGCGCTCCCGAAGCGTTCGGCGTTGCGTAAATACCTGTCGGTACTCAATGTTTCCGCCCGTTCGTAGTCGGTTTTCTGCGCAGCCAGCGCCGCAGAATTGGCGTTTTGCGAGGCTAAAAAATAGCCCCACCACGCATAGCCGCACTTAGGGTAAAGCTTAAGCGCCTTCTGATAATCGTCCATGGCGGCAGAATAAATTTCGTCGTCGAGGGAAATCTGAGCCCTGTCTAATATAACCCGCAGATCGGCGGGCATATCCTCGTCCGCCATATTATCGGAAAGATCTTCGGGCTTTTCTCCGTACGGGTCTTTTTTACTTTCCTTAAAACGCCTTGAAAGGTTGTCGGCTATTTCTATCTCGTACCCGTTTGCGGGGTACTTTGCGAGGTTGACCCCCTGAGCCGACCGCAAAAAGGACGGCAGACTGCTTAAAGGCACCCCTTCGAACACGGCGCAGCAAGCCCCGCTCAGTCCCTCCTCCGCCTGCCTGTCGCGGAAACGGGACCACTCGTTTTTTACCCACGGGGCGTTGATATTCTCTTCGCTGGTAGCTATAAGTATAAAAAATTTGCAGCTATACAGCGCCTTGTATATGATAGGTTCGTAGTCGTCGCCTATCCTGTCTTTTAAAGTCACTTCAGAAAAGAAGGTCTTTATGCCCCTTTTTTCAAGTTCGTCGTAAATACGCCTTGCCACCGACCTTTCCCTTGTAGGGAAGCCTAAATCGTCGGAAGAACGGAAGCACAAAAACACGTCAAAGTCTTCCTCTTCGTCCATGCGGCGTTTTATATCCCGCTGCAGACGGTCTATAACCTTGGCTTCGGCCATGTAACTTTCGGCCTGTTTAGGCTCGGCGTACTTTATTGCGGCGAGGTAATTTTCGTCCTCTAAAATGCTCTTTCTTACCGTCCTGCGGCAGGTAGGAATAAGCTTTTTTGTACGGGAATCTTCCACATACTCTATGCCGTATTCGCTTAATGCGAGGCCCCAGCGCGCTTCGGCGTCTTCGCCGTCGGCAGAAAGTATAAGCTTATATTCGGTTATCGCCCCGTCAAAGTCGCACGACCTTCGCAAAAGGTTGGCCCTGTTCAACGCGAGGGACAACGCCTCGCCTTTGCGGTTTTTAAAGTAGTACTCGTTGCCGCAATAGGGGCATACGGCGTGAAGGCCGTCGGGGGAATAGTTGAGGATGCCGCCGCAGGTTTCGCAATTTAATACGGGTACGTCCATTTAAAACCTCCCGCTTAATTCTGCGACTCGATTTTCTTCTTCAACTCTTCTATCTCCCTGTCGATAGCTTCGTCCGAAAATTCGTCGCTCATTCCCGCCTGCTGTTCTATCATATCTTTGATTTCGCTGTCGTCTATGCCCTTGCCGGCGGCCGAAGAAAAGCTGTCCTGGCTGCTTTCCATAAACAAATCCATCTGCTCGGCCTGTTTTTCGGCCTTGCCCATGGCTATTTCAAACTGCTTTTGCACCTCTAAAAATTCTTTATCGTCGGCAAGTTTGGCCATCTCTTTGCTTAAAACGCTCATGCCGCCTAAAAACTGCTTTGTCATCAAGGTCATATCCTTCATCTGAGAGGTGATTTCAAAGTTTAAAAGCATCTCCTGCGCGCGTTTCTGCTGCGTAAGCGTAAGGCGGTAGCCGGTTATCGCCAGGTTGTACTGAGCTTCCAGCCCGTGCTTTCTCGCCTCAACCGCCTTTTGCACAAAGATCTTTTTCTGCTCTTCCAGAGCGTCTATCTGCTTATTCATATCGAATACAGTCTTTTTTATAAGGCGTTTCTTTTCAAATTCCTTGTCTGCCTTGCTCTTGAAAATACTCATAATTCCTCCCGTTTTACGCTATGTCGCCGCTGCCGTCGGCGTCTTTGCCGCCGTCCGCGTCCTCGTCTTTAACAGAAGAGCCTAGTTCGTCGTCAAGCTGCTCCTGCGTTTCGAACATAGCCAAAAGTTCGTCGTCGTGCTCGCCTACGCCGTATATGCGGGAATTTTCGGTATAGCCGCTCTGCACCTCTTTCCACGTGTCGTCCGCGTCGGTGAGTATCTGCTCGCTCTTTATCTTGGTATTCAGCGCCTTGTTTAAAAAGGCGGCGAGCCCCTTCTGGTCAGAAAGAAGGTTGCCGAGCGAGGCGTTGCCCGTTCTGATATAAAAATTATTGTCGTCTATGGTGTTTTTGAGCTTGCGCAAAAGCTTCATATTGTAGAGGATATACATTCCCCTCTGCACGTCGGTCTGGTTTTCTTCCCTCAGATCGGTAATCTTTTTGGCGTAAAAGAGTTTTAACTCGCGGTTTTTCTCTTTTTTGCCCTTAGCGAGAAGTTTGTCAATCTCTTTGGTCCTCGCGACGATGGCCGCCTCCAGCTCATCTTCCTGCTTTTGCAGATTGCAGATGGCGTTTACCACGTCGTCGCGCTTCAATTTTTCATATTTACTCTTGAATGGCCACATAATTATCTCTCCGTATATGCAGAACGTTCGGCTATAAGCAAATCTATCTGGTCAAGATATTTTTGCGTCTTGCCCGTCTTTTTGTCGTCTTTGGCTTTAGAAAGCTCTATTTTCGCGTCGCCTAAGGCGTTGTAGATTTTTTCGTCTATAGAAGCGACTTCTTTTTTAGAAGAAGGCGTAAGATATTTTATCTTATCCTGCAAAGCTTTGAGCCTTGCGGTAAGTTCGGGCAGGCCGTCGGCGAGCACTAAAAGCGCCTCTATCGCCTGAACGTTGCCGTTTACGTCGCCGCGGCTTTCTATAATCTTTTCGTCGCTGTCTTTGTTTTTGCGTTTATGAGAAACCGCCGCCGCTATTATAATAATCAAAACTATGGCCGCGGCTATAATTATGCCGTAAACATAGCCCTGCAGGGCGCATAAATTGCTGAGCATTTTTCACTCCTTACCGCTTAATAAAAGCGGATTGATTTTATTTAAGTTTTCTGCCGCAGCCCGAGCAGAATTTTGCCTTGGCCGTGTTCTTTTTGCCGCAGAAAGGGCATTCCTTTTTAACGGGATAAATCGCCGCGCCGCATTCGGGGCAGAATTTGTCGCCCGCGGAAAGCGCGGCCCCGCACGAGGGGCACACCGCCTCGGTTGCTGAAATCTTTTCCCTCGCCTCCTCTATTTTAGAGATATCTTCGGGCGAAATTACTACGCTGCCTATGGTAAACGAGAATACTTTAAGCCCGTAATCTTCTTCATACAGCTTTGAAACGGCGGGAAGGACGGCCTGAGAAATTTCGTCCTTATGCTCGTTAATTCGGTCATATGTAAGGTTCAATTCCTTCACGGCGGCGGCTATGGCGGGCTCTATCTTGCCTAACAGCCGCATAGACAGGCGTTCCTTTAAATTTTCGGTTGTAAAGGTCTTGTCGGCCCCGATAAGCTCCATATACGCCTTGCGGGGGTTGCCTATCTGCACCTCCATTTCGCCATGAGCACCTACTTTTAAAGGAAGGTCGGTCTCTTCGTCGCGGAAAGAGAACTGGCTTTTGGTGCCCCATAAAACTTTGAGCTTGGCCGTTTTGGAAAGGTAAATTATATCTACAACCACGCCTTTCCATTTGCTCTTCGCTTTTTCTTTAAAAATATCGTAGCTTCCGCTGTTTAACGTCTCCATTAAAACGCCGTCTTTTAAAATTATGGCGTTATGCGTTTCGGGAACGATTATTTTTGTGTCCGCGTCCAGCCCTACGGGCGAAAGCTTTACAAACAGCTCGGAATTGTTCCCGTCGTATTTGATATATCTGATTTTTTTTGCCATTAAAATCCTCTTTGCAGGGAGAAGGCGAAAGGCCCTGCTCCCCTATTTTTATTTACGTATTTAATTGTATCATATTATTGTGAAATTGTAAAGATGAAATTTTAAAATGCAAATGTACATTTATATATAACGCATATATTGTATAATAAAGCAAAAAGGCGGGAAAACAAATGACGGCAAAATTTATCATAGACGAAGAAGAAATAAAAAGGTATGAAAGAAAGCTGTACGCTGAAGAAAAGAGCGAGGCTACAAGAGAAAAATATTTAAGAAATTTAAAAAAATACTCCGATTGGCTAAGCGGCAGAGACGCTACTAAAGAGCTTGCGATAGAATGGAAAGAAAGCCTTATAAAAAGCGGATACGCGCCCGAAACAATAAACGCATGCCTTGCGGCGATAAATAAGCTGTTTGTTTACCGCAGAAAAAACTGGAAAATAAAATACCTGCGTCTGCAGAGAAAAACCTACAGGGACGATTCTAAGGATTTAAGCAGAGTCGAGTACGAAAGAATACTGAATACGCTTAAAAAAGACGACAAAAAACAGCGTCTGAGCCTAATTATTGAAACTTTATGCTCTACGGGCATAAGGGCGGGCGAATTAAAATACATAACCGTTGAAGCGATACAAAAAAGACAGGCGGAAATAACCCTTAAGGGCAAAACGCGGACCGCGCTTTTGCCTGAAAAGCTGTGCGTAAAACTTGCGGCTTACGCAAATAAAAAGGGCATAACGGAAGGCCCGATATTTATAACGCGGAACAAAAGTCCGATAGACAGGCGGCAGATATGGTCAGAAAATGAAAAAGGCTGGCGCCAAAGCGGGCGTGAAGCATAGCAAAATTTATCCGCATAATTTAAGGCATCTGTTCGCCCGCGCTTTTTACAGTATATGCAGGGATATAGCAAAACTATCCGACGTGTTAGGCCATTCAAGCGTAGACACCACGCGGATATACCTTATATCTACAGGCAGCGAACACAGGCAGACTTTAAACAATATGCGTCTGGTTTTATAGCGTAAAGTCAATGTAAAAATGACGGAATTTAGATTCCGTCGTTTTTACCGCTATGATTTTACCACTTGAAGCGGCAATAGTCAAGCCGTCGCCCTGAAATTAAAGCATTTACGGCCTTAAAAAAGCAATATATCCAAGCATGGCGGCCTGAATTTAACGACGGAATCTAAATTCCGTAAAAAATTCACGGAGCTTTGGATATGACTAAAGAAAAGAAACTATCTGTCGCGGCGATAGTTGCGGCCGCGTTTTACGCCGCGGTATTTTTTATCACAGGCATATTTATATTTAAAAATATGTACTACACCTTTGCCGCCATGCCCTTTATTTTATCGGCTGTAGCCCTTTTGCCGATAATTTTTGCCATACTTAATTGCATTCTGTTTAAAAACGGAAAAATAAGCGGCGCCGTAATTTCAGCTTCTCTGATAATGGCTTTAGGGCACTTTTTATTTGCGGCGTACGTGCTTTCTAAGCTTACATATCTTTTAATTACCGGCCTGCCCGTATTCGGCGTAATAGCGTTAGTCGCGTTGTTTGTATTTTTTATAGCTTTCTATCCTAAATTAAACAAGGCGGCGAAGGCTGCGAGCGCCGTTATAACAGGCGTTGTTCTATTTTTTGTAAGCGTATTCGGCGTTTTAAAACTCAATTTATTTTACTTTACCTCCGACGGGGTTGTTTTCGCCGCGGAGGACGAATACCAGATCGCGTGGTCTACCTCGGTCAAGTCCACGGGCTGCGTCACCGTAGGCGGGGTTACTTACTGCGACGAGAGCAACGGCGAAAACCGCGTCTCTACTTTGCACAAAGTAAGCGTGCCGATGAGCGTTTTAGACCAAGAAAAGAGCTATACCATCGCCTCCGCGCCCGTATATTCCGAGGCGGCGTACCTTTCCGTAAGCGGCAGACAGCGTTCAAAAGAGTATGCTTTCCGCCCCGTTGACACATCGGACGGGCTGCAGATTTACAACATAAGCGACAGCCACGAAGTTTTAAGCGGGACGAGCAAGGCGGCGGGCTATTTTGAAGACAAGCTTGACATCCTTATACTCAACGGCGATATAATAAACGATGTTTCTTCCCTTTGGCAAATTTCGCTTATTTATAAACTGGCGAGCAGAATAACTGGCGGCGAGGTACCCGTGATATACTCCCGCGGCAACCACGAATGCAACGGCAAATACGCCGACGAACTCGCCGACTACGTAGGCAGTTATAACGGCAAACTATACTACAACGTAAAACTCGGCGACGCATATTTTACAGTGCTGGATACAAACAACGATATGCAGGATTCAAATATTCTGATATCCCCCGCGGCAAACTTCGAGACGCAGCGTAAAGAACAGACCGAATGGCTCAATTCTCTGACGTATTTCGGCGAGGACTGCGAATACAGGTTTTTAATAGCTCATATGGCTTTCGCCTTGAGCGATTACAGCCGATTCCCCGAATGGACGGCGGAGCTTATCGCCGCAACCGACGGCAAATACGACCTTTGCATAAGCGGGCACTCGCATATTTTGGAATACAGCGAGGCGGGTACGGGAACTTCGACGAGCTACCCCGTGATAAGGGGCTCGATACGAAGCGACACCCGTTCGCGCGGCGAGGGCGTTGACCCGACCGCCTTTACGGGTACGGCGATAACGTGCGGCGGCGGCAATATAACGGCTATGTTTACAAACAGCAAGGGTAAAGCGACGCAGACAATAATTATAAAATAGCCTTTTTACATAAAAATTCACATATTATTTCACAAAAAAAGGGAGCCGACGCCCCCTTTTTTATTACTGTTTAATTTTTACACGCATATAAACGAGGCGTCCTGGCTGTTCACCTTGTTTTCGCCGCCCTCTACCTTTGTATATTCGCCGTCGGGATTTAACTTTCTCGCGTTTACGTTGTCCGAAAGCATAACCTGAAGCATGCCGTAAATTTTATTTTCTATATCCTTATCCAGCACGGGCGTAGCAATCTCTACACGCCTGTCGGTATTCCTCGTCATAAGGTCGGCCGAGGAGATGTACATAATCCTGTCTTCCCCTTCGCCGAAGCAGTAAATCCTGGAATGTTCAAGGTATCTGCCTACTATGCTTATAATCTCTATATTGTCCGTCTTGCCCTTTTTGCCGGGGGCGAGGCAGCATATGCCCCTTATAATCAGCTTTATCTGCACGCCCGCCGCCGAGGCTTCGGCGATTTTGTCTATAATAACCTTGTCGGTAAGGCTGTTCATTTTGCCGATAAACACGCCCTTGCCGCCCGCCTTAGCCTTTTGTATTTCCCTGTCTAAAAGCTTTACTATGCGGTCTTTGAAGTACTTAGGGGCGATGGAAAGTTTGTTGTACTCGCCGTCTACGTTGCTTATAGACACATTGCGGAAGAAGGCCGCGCCGTCTTCGCCTATCTGCCTGTCGGCGGTGATTATGTTGAGGTCGGTGTACTGTTTGGCCGTGCTTTCGTTATAGTTGCCCGTGCCGAGGTGCGTTATATAGCTTATGCCGTTTTCGTCGGAGAACACTATTGAAATTATTTTGGAGTGAACCTTGTAATTTTCCATTCCGTAGATTATATTGCAGCCCGCCTCGTGAAGCTGGCCGGCAAAGTACAGGTTGTTTTCTTCGTCGAATCGGGCGCAGAGTTCTATCACAACGGTGACGTCTATGCCGTTTTCGCTCGCCCGCTTTAACGCCTCTACAATCCTTGAGTGGTTTGCAAGGCGGTATATGGTAATTTTAATGGCGATACAGTCTTTACGCTCGGCGCATTCGTTTAAAAGGCGAATAAGAGGCTCCATGCTTTCGTACGGATAGCGAAGAAGCACGTCCTTTTTTCTCACCTCGTCAACCATGCTCGGGGCGTTTTGCAATCTGTCCGATATAACGGGCTTAAACGCGGGATATGTGAGGGTCTTTGCCAGCTCTTTATCGAGTTTTTGCGCAAGCGAGAAGAAGTATTTATAACTGAAATTGTTGCGTACTTTATAGATGAGGCTGTCCTCTATCTCCAACGCCTCGGTTACAAACTTCATAAGCGACTTGCTTTCGCCGTTTACCTCAAGCCGTATGGCGTTTTTTATCAGCCTTGTCTCTACCATGCTTTTAAGGTACTGCGAAAAGTCGTTGTTGTACTCCATATCGGCGTCTTCTACGTACGTCTCTATGTCGGCGTTGCGGGTGACGCGGATGGTTATCGCCGACGTTACGGTGTACCCCGCGAAAGCGTAAGCGCCGAGGTTGCGGATAATCTCTTCCATGGTTATAAAGTTAGCCTTTTTGCCCGAATTGAAGCGGTAAAGACTGTCTAACCTGTCAGAAAATTCCATTACGCCTATCATCGTATGGTCGTTTTTCTTGAGTTTATACAGCATGTAGCACTTTAAATTTTCAAAGCGGATAAGGGGGTGCTTCGCGTCTATTACCATAGGGTTTAAAAGTGACAGAACCTTCGCCGTAAAGTACTTTTTAAGCTCCTCCTCCCTAACGGGGGAAAGCTTGTCGAATGTAAGTATGTTTACGCCGTACGCCGACAAATCCTTTTTTAATTTCGCGAAGGAATGTTCCCTCAGCTCGTAAAAACGCTGAGCGCGGGAGGCTATGGCCTCGAACTGTTCGGACGAAGTTAAATTAGTCTTGTTGTCCCTCGCCCCGGGGTGCAGGTTGCCCTCGTTGTACAGGCTCCCCATGCGGACCATAAAAAACTCGTCGAGGTTGCTGCAGAATATCGAGAGGAATTTGCCCCTCTCGATTATTGGCGTGTCTTCGTCCAGCGACTGCTCTAAAACCCGCATATTGAACTTAAGCCACGAAGCTTCGCGGTTTATGTATATGCCCTTTTTCATTTTAACCGTCTTGGCGGCCGTTTCGTCTTTTACCGTAACTTTTTTATCATAACTCATAGAAATACCTTTCGGGGCGTAAATTACCCCCGCAATATGCCTCAATTAATCAATTTTTTCGGTTGTAGAATCCTTGTGCGATTTACCCTTGCCCTGCTTTGTCTGCTGCGGCTTTTCGGAAGATTCCGAAGATGACTTTTTACCTTTTTTTGCGGCCTTCTGGCGGTTTTTGATATGTTCGGCAAGTTCTTCAACCGAACTTATCTCCTTTTCGCTCTTTTCGGGCTTAAGCGCCGAAAGCTCGGCCTTAATCTCGCCAGCGGAAACAAGCCTTAAAAAACCTTCCTTTACGCCGCTGTCGCTCACGACAACCGTTTTGAAGGGAATTGTCTTCAAAATCTGCACCAGAGTAAGTATTGCCACCACTATAAAGTAAATTTTTTCAGGCGCGTTTTTTATAAGAAGGTGCGAACGGTCGGGGGCCTCGACAAGTTTTTTTGCAAGCTTGTTGAGCTTATCTGTATCTATCGTCATATCCTCGCTTTCGGGGATATCGTAATAGTCGCGGTAAATTTCGTAGATAGAACGGTTGGTAGCCCCTACAAGTACGGCGGTGCAGTCTGCGTTTTTATCGGCTTTGCCGTGAAAATCAAGTTTGCCGAACGCCTTTTTAAGATATTTTTTTATCTTGGCGCATTCCTCTTTATTAGGGTAGACGCTTTTTACAAATTTATGCTTTAACGTAAGCGCCCCGAATTCCAGGCACTTTATGCCCTTCCTGCCCTCTTTGGTAAGGTCGCACAATTCTATGCTGGCGCCGCCTATATCTACTACGATAGGGGCGGACATATCCTTGAACGACTGGTTTGCCGCGCAGTCGCAGTAGGCCTCCGTCTCGCCGTCAAGCTGAATGATATTGGCGCCCGTGCGTTCGCGTATAATCGTAAAAACTTCGTCGGCGTTGCTTATAAAACGCATCGCGGCGGTAGATAAGACGTAAAGTTTTTCTACCCCTAATTTTATGCACTGGTCCTGAAAAATTGCTATTCTGTCGGCAATCTTTTCTATGCCGTGTTCTGATACTTTTCCGTCCTCTATATAGCTTATGGTGGAAAGCCCTTCCCTGAATTTATAGACGGGTTTGTAAGTTTCGTCTTCCAGAACGGTCATAGACAAACTTGTAGAACTTATATCGATAACTGCTATCATAAAAACTCCTGTTATCTTTTACGTGAATTTATTTATATTTCAAAGCGTACGCGTTATACGCGGCCGCCCTTCGCCGCGTTACTGCTCGCCGAAGTATATGCCTATATCTTTCGCGAGGGTGACCATCTGGCTGTCGGCGGGGACGTATTTTGTTCTGCCCGCGATTTCGGTCAGGCTGTTGTAACTTAATTTTGAGCCGCGTACGCAAACGGTGACGCCGAACTTTCCCGCTTTGGCAAGCTGTGCTCCGTAGGCCCCTATCTCGGTGGAAAGCACCTTGTCGTATGCCGAAGGGTCGCCGCCCCTCTGGATATGGCCTAAAACTGTGGATCGGCAGGATATGCCCGTATTCAGTTCGGCGACTGTGGCGCATCTTACGGCGGCCGAGGCGTTGCCTACCGAAGCGAGGTAATCTTTACGCTCTTTTTTATTCATGGCGGCCTCCCTGTCGCTTATCGCGCCTTCGGCCACGGCGATTATGGTAGAGCGGCACCCCGCCTCTTTCCTCTTTTTAAGGTATTCGGCCAGGCCTGCCTCGCTGTAGCTTATTTCGGGAATAAATATGGCGTCCGCCCCGCCCGCAATGCCTGAGTAAAGGGTGAGCCAGCCGACTTTGTTGCCCATGACCTCTACAAAAAACACCCTGCTGTGGCTGTCCGCCGTGGTGCGGATGCGTTTTATGCAGTCGGCGGCGGTCTGTACCGCGGTATGGAAGCCGAAAGTTACGTCGGTGCCGTAGATGTCGTTGTCTATGGTTTTAGGCAGGCCTATAACGTTGCAGCCCTCCACCGAAAGAAGGGATGCAGTCTTGTGCGTGCCCGCCCCGCCGAGGGCTATAAGGCCGTCAAGCTTCAGCTTTTTGTAATTTTCTACCATGGCCTGGAGCCTTGTACGCTCGCCGTTGCCTGTTACAGTCATCTGCTTGTAGGGCGTACGGGTACTGCCTAAAATGGTGCCGCCTAAGTCGAGAATGTTTTCCACGTCGGCAGGGTAAAGCGGCCTGTACATCTTTTCTATAAGGCCGAGGTAGCCTTCCTCTATGCCGTAAATTTCCACGCCCTCGATATTGTTGAAGGCGTATTTGCAAAAACCGCGTATTACCGCGTTAAGCCCGGGGCAGTCTCCCCCGCTCGTTAAAATACCTAATCTCAATTTGTTATCCCCTTTAAGCGGCCGCGACCGCCCGTTTTATTTTAAATTTAACGGCTGTTTTTAACGTACCGATTATATTATAACACATTATTTGCAAAATGTGGAAATTTTCTGTAAATATTCTTCGAAAAATTTATAGATAAAGATGTAATAAAATTTTAAAATGCCTTT
>JAJPXK010000212.1:0-3570 GCA_021205485.1 Clostridia bacterium
CTGCCTAAAATGGTCTGCCCGCCGACAATCGTCGCGCCTGTAGAACCCGCGGTGACCAAAGCCGCCACGTCGTCCTCTTTTTTAAGCGTCCAGAACGCCTTTACCAAAGACGCCTCTTTGCGGTGTATAGCCGTAGTAGGAACGTCGTTCATGTCTATCGTGTCGCGGCAATCGAGAATTTCCAGCCGAGAGGCGTCGTATTTATACTTCCTGAGCTCGGCGTTAATATCTTCCTGCCTGCCCGCCAGAATGATGTATAAATCTTTATCGTTGTTGAGGGCTGTGACCGACCCTTCTACCGTCGCCGCGGGGGCGTTGTCGCCGCCCATGGCGTCTACAATTATTTTTACCATAACAAAACCTGCTGAAATTTTTTTAAGTAGGATTACGCAAAGCCATATCCACAATATATTGTAACACAACCCGACCGAAAACACAATAGAAAAAGATATATTTTTATGGTAAAATTGAAATTTGGATATTTGCCCCTCATCAGTCGGCTGACGCCGCCAGCTTCCCCCGAGGGGGAAGCCAAGGGTTGCGGGATATAAAAACTCCCCTCATCAGTCGGCTGACGCCGCCAGCTTCCCCCGAGGGGGAAGCCAAGGGTTGCGGGATATGACCGACGCCGCTATCTTCCCGCTAAGGCTCCCCTATCAGGGGAGCTGGCAGCGATAGCTGACTGAGGGGTTCACCTTATTCATAACCCCGTCCACCACTTCGCGGTCCCCTCCCCCTATCAGGGGAGACTGTTATTAAGGTATAATCATCCTCTCATAGCGTCCTGTTCGTCTGAAGGACTCCGGAGATACCTGTCGGAGCGGATAAGCTCGCTTATTTTAACGCCGTCCCTCTCTTTTGTAAGCACGCAGCGGCTTCTGATCCCGCCGTCATCGGCGTTTTCAAGCATCTCGGAATTTAAGGAATATACAAAGCCGTCGCTCTTGCCGTAAAGCTCGCAACGGACGTAGTTTTTGCCCGTTAAAACGCGGATATATACGGGGCAATCCGACAAATTTTTTAATTTTAAGTCGCAGTACGACCCGCTTACCATAGCATCGCGCGAGGGGCTTATATAGCTTACGGGCAGGCTGTGAGGGTGATATTCGGTAACTTTTAGGCCCGCGAGAAGGGCGGCGTTGTACAGCGTTGTGGATACCTGGCAAACCCCTCCGCCGACGCCGTAAATATACTTTCCGCCCGCGATGACTTTGGCGGTTTTAAAACCCCTCTCCTTAGTCCTCGGGCCTACGCTCTGGTTGAAGGAAAAAACGCCCTCGGGCTTTATCGCAAAGCCCGAAATCCTTTTGGCGGCGAGGGCGATATTTTGCGAGCGGGATTGGTTGGCCCCGTCAAAATAGGTGACAAAAGAGCTTAAAAGGGCGGTGCTGCGTTTAACCTCGTCCATCGTTTTAAAGGGCGTAAATTCTTTGGTGTGAAGGTACACGTCGCAAAAGCCGCAGCATAAAGAATGGCTTATGTCCGCCGCCAGCCTCGCCTTGTCGCAGTACACGCCGTTTTTGCCATTTTCGTACTCGAACGGCTCCCCCTCATAGGGGTTGAATACATAACAGGGCTCTGCCATTTTTTGCGATTGAGCGGCGCATATGCCCGAAACAACCTCGTCAAAACCGTTTAAATAGTACTTTACGTCTACGCTGTAGCTGCCCGCCCCGCTTATGCTTTTTATTACGCTTAAAGCGTTGTCAGAAAAGTTTATTTCGGGGTATTTAAACACGTAATCGCATCCGCCGGCGTGCACGGTGAGCGACTTATTTTTTAAACCTCTTACGATATCCCGCCTTACGGCGTCCGCCGCCCCCGCGCGGGTAAGGCCGCCCGCCTGAACGCCGTTTATATACACGCCAGCAGGCAGTTTAAAGCTAAATCCGCAAAAAAATAACGCGCCCGCGGCGACCGCGGACGCAAGTATAATTGATATAAATTTAACAAGCCGCCTTTTCAAACTATCTTAAGCGCTGACAAAAGTTCCTGCGAGGGGTAAAATTCAGGTTCCCCTATACTGCGGCCACCGAAAGAATAGTGCGTATCGGAACCGCCCGTAACCAGCAGAGAATACTTTGCCGCAATCTCCTTGTAATACGCCGTTTCCCCTATAGTATGCCCCGAATAAACGGCTTCTATGCCATTTAAACCGCAAGATGTCATCCTTTCTACAAGCTTAATAACGCCGTCCTTTGAAAGGGTGATTCTGCCGGGATGCGCGAGCGAGGATACCCCTCCGCTTTTTTGAATAACCTCCAAAGCGTACTCGGGCGTAGGCCTGCCCGCCGACGAGAACGCCGCCTTGCCGGGGGCGAGGTAATCGGCGTAAAATTCAGGTCCGCTTGCGGCGTACCCCTTTTTGGCGGCGGCGAACGCGGCGTACATTATATGAAATGGCGATTTTTCGCAGTATCTTTCGGCAGAAATTTCCTGCAAAGTGAGACTGTAACCTATCTTTTTTAATTTATAAATTACCTCTTCCATCCGTTCGACCGAGCCGTCGTACACAAATTTTTCAAACTTTTTGTATGCATCGCAACCAATGTCCATATTGTAGCCGAGGGTATGGATTTTCACGTCGCCGTCGTAGGCTGAAATCTCCAGCCCGACTGTGAATTTTACGCCCCGTTTTTTACATTCTTCGGCAAATTCGCCGCATCCGTTCACATTGTCGTGATCGGTCAAAACGGCAAGCTCCACGCCGTTTTTTACGCATGTTTCGGCTATATACGCGGGGGAAATTTTTCCGTCGGAATAGTACGAATGTATGTGAAGGTCCGCCCTCATTTTTTTATTTTGCCTCCCTCTATGCGGATTTTGTTTGCCTGCCTGCCGTAGAGCGCCCTTTCGGCGTGCGTGCACGTTAAAATTGTCTGCATGCCCTGAGCCCGTTCGGCGAGTTTTTTTCTGCGGGGAAGGTCAAGCTCGCTCATCACGTCGTCTAAAATGAGTATAGGGTACTCCCCCGAATACTCTTTGAAAATTTCCATTTCGGCGAGCTTTACCGAAAGCGCCGCCGTACGCGTCTGCCCCTGCGAGGCGTAGTGCTTTGCGTCCGCCCCGTTTATTATTATATCAAGATCGTCGCGGTGAGGCCCCGTGCAGGTAAAGCCGAGCCTTAAATCCCGTTCGTAGTTTTTTGTAAGCTCTTTAAAAAGCTTTTCCTCAATCTCTTTTTCATCGCCGCCGTAAGTCTTTTCGGGGTAAATTTCCAGCTCCTCCGCCCCGTCGGTCAAGGCGAAATGCTCTTTTTTAGCCAGGGGAGAGAGCCTTTCGCAAAATTCCATCCTCTTTTTTATTATTATCGCGGCGTAACGGCAAAGCTGTTCGTCCCAGACGGGCAAAGTTTCCATCACCACCGAGACGTCTCTGTCCTTTAAAAGGTTGTTGCGCTGCTCCAATATCTTGTTGTAGCGTATAAGCGACGTGTAGTACGGCCTTGAAAGCTGCGAGATTGAGATATTTAAAAACCTACGCCTTTCGTCGGGGCCGTCCTGGATTAAACGAAGTTCTGACGGGGAGAAAAAAACGCTGTTTATATTGCCTAAAAGGTCGGCGTTGCGG
>JAJPXK010000212.1:3580-5347 GCA_021205485.1 Clostridia bacterium
CCCTGCCGTTTTCGCGGATTACGGCGGAAATTGTCAGTCCGCCGTAGCGGCCCTCAGCCTCGGCGTAAATTTCGGCGCACTCCTCGCCGTGTTTTATAAGCTGTTTATCCCTGCGGGCGCGGGGCGAAGTCCCCGTGCAAAGGTAAAAAACCGCCTCGGCGCAGTTCGTCTTGCCCTGAGCGTTTTTGCCGAACAGTACGTTTAAGCCGTCTTCAAAAGAAAAAGTTTCTGAGGCGTAATTTCTGAAATTTTTCAACGATAAATTTTTTATCCGCATTTTTGCTTTAAAACACTTTATTTTACTTTTATTTTGTTGTATAATTTAAAGACCGAACTTCACTTACCCGTTTAGTCTTGAAAAAAGTAATTTGTTTACTTAAACCTTTCAAGCATCATTATATCAAATTTTTTCGGAAAACTCAAAGGAAATAGAGTCAAATCTTATGGAAACACACGGAAACTTCGACTTTTTGTACACCCCTATCAAGGAAAAGATGAGCGAGCTTGTATCGTGCATCAACTACACAACCTTTATAGAAAAACTTGAGCCCGTTGACGTAGACGGCAGGTACATAGTGCTTCAGGCCCCGTCAGAGAGCATAGCCAAATACATAACAACCACCCTCGCCGACAAAATGCGTACGGCGATAGTCGAAGCCAACGTAGGCCTTTCTGACTTCAGGCTTAAAGTGGATAATAGCTTTGTGTACAATCCCCCCGAAGAAGAAGATATCATAGCCCCCGAAAATCTTGACCCCCGTTACACCTTTGAAAGTTTTGTGGTAGGCCCTAACAACGAATATGTTTACGGGGCGGCCATGTCGGTGGCAGAAAACCCCGCGGGCGAGTACAACCCCCTGTTTATCTACGGCGGAACGGGCCTCGGCAAAACTCACATTATGCAGGCCATCGCCAATAAAATTGTCAGGGAAAAACCTAAGCTTAAGGTAATTTACGTGACAAGCGAGCAGTTTGTAAACGAAATTATTGATACCATTCTTACGGGCAGAGGTTCCGACTCGAGAGACAAGGGCCAGAAGCTCCGCCAGCACTACCGCTCGGCGGACGTGCTTATAATAGACGATATCCAGTTTATTGAAAATAAAAAGGCCGTGCAGGAAGAATTTTTCCATACCTTTAACGAGCTTGTATCCAAGGGAAAGCAGATAATAATCTCTTCAGACCACTCTCCTAAAGAACTTGTAGCCCTGGAAGAGAGGCTTAAGACGAGATTTTCGGGCGGGCTGTCGTTCGATATTCTGCCGCCCGACTTCGAAACAAAGGTAGCCATATTAAAACGCAAGGCGTTTGAAAAGAAGTGCGTAGTGCCTAACGACGTTCTGACATTCCTCGCGCAGGACAGCGGCGACGACGTAAGGACGCTTGAAGGCAGACTCACCAAAGTTATTTTCGCCTCTAAACTGCACGAGGTGCCGATTACCGTATCGCTCGCAAGAAGCGCCTTAAGCGAAGCCGTGCCCGAAAGCGGCAAGGAAGAAATTACGCCCGACACGATTATCAACGCGGTGACCTCTTTTTACCACATTACCAGGGCAGACATTGTAGGGAAGAGCAAGAAAAAAGAGCTTGTCATTCCCCGCCAGATTTGCTGCTATTTAATGTGCGACCTGCTATCTCTCCCCCTTGTTTCTATCGGGAAAGAGCTTGGCGGCAGAGACCACACCACCGTTTTGTACTCGCGCGACAAAGTTGAAGAAATGTGCCGCATAAACGATAAAATTGCCAAGAACGTAGACGATATAAAAA
>JAJPXK010000225.1 GCA_021205485.1 Clostridia bacterium
ATGATATTTGAAATTTTTTAAAAAAATTTTTTCAGAGCGGCTTTTTGTCGTTCTTAAAAGTTGCAGCATAGTAAGGGGGTAATTCAGATTTATCGATTAAAAATCAATAAAACTACATAAATCGACAAAGCTCAACATATAATTTAACACTGCCTAAAAAGGGGGTGTTAAACAGTGTGGGAATATATACCCGAAAGGGTGAAGATGGAAGCCGAGTATATATTGCAGACGGGCGCAACGGTGCGCACCTGCGCCGCTCACTTCGGAGTAAGCAAATCTACCGTACATAAAGACGTAACAGATCGGCTTAAGGATATTGACGAAGGATTATGGAACGGCGTGCGGGAAGTGTTGGATAAAAACCTTTCGGAGCGGCATATCCGCGGGGGAATTGCCACAAAGAACAAGTATTTGCATGCGGGAATATGCAAATCGAAGCAAAGAAATTCCTGCTGCGAATGTCGTTGCCCCGATTATTCGAGCTGCGGAAGGGAAGATAGTCTTTTTTGCGGCGGCTGCGGCAAAAATCCGGAAATCAATAACAAGTGATAATATCGCGCGGGCGCAGTCCGTGCGGTTTTTCTTTTTCATTGTACAAGATTTCCTTTACAAGAAAATATCGACGAAACTTCAAAAATTTGCCTTAAATTTGGCTTATGGCTTAAATTTTAATTCAAATTACACAGAAATTTAACACAAAAAATGCTCTCTTAAAATTGAATTATTATAAATATTGTGATATAATACGAAATGACAATTTTAAAAAGGGGAGTATGCGTTATTCCTCTTTCGTTCGTCGGAATTGCGCTGTCAGTTCCGGCTGGACGCTAATATATTTTACGAAACGGTAAAAATTTTATGGCTAAACTATTAGGTATAGACGTAGGCTCGACTACGGTAAAGCTCACCGTCGTGGAAACGGACGGCACAATTTTATACAGATCTTACGAACGTCACTTCGCTCAGGTAAAGGAGACGGTGCTTCGCGAACTGAAGAAAATTTCTCAGCAGTTCGGCGGAGATTTCCGCGCGTCCATAACGGGCAGCGCCGGCCTCGGGCTTTCTCAGCGCAGCGGCATAAATTTTGTACAGGAAGTGCAGGCGGCGTTTGTGGCTATCCGCCGTTTTTATCCCGACGCCGACGTCGCGGTAGAACTTGGCGGCGAGGACGCAAAGATAATTTTCGTTACGGGCGGCACCGAACAGCGTATGAACGGCAGTTGCGCGGGCGGCACGGGCGCATTTATCGACCAGATGGCCACCCTCTTGAACATCACCGTATCAGAAATGGACGAGTATGCTCTCAAAGCTGAAAAGATCTATCCTATAGCTTCCCGCTGCGGCGTGTTTGCCAAGTCTGACATCCAGCCCCTTATAAACCAGGGCGCGAGCAAGCAGGATATTTCCGCTTCAATTTTCCAGGCGGTGGTAGATCAGACTGTCTCTGGCCTCGCTCAGGGCAGGCGAATAAAGGGCAAAGTGCTGTTTTTAGGCGGACCCTTATACTTCCTTAAAGGATTAAGGCAGGCGTTTGTGCGTACTTTGAACCTTTCCGAGGAAAACGCCATATTTCCCGACGACGCCCCTTGCTTTATGTCCATCGGCGCGGCCCTTCATTCGGCGGGCGTAGAGGCTATGCCTATAGAGGAAATTATATCCCGCGTGGAAAACGCCGAGGGCAACGACGAAATTATGACGGGCGAGCCCCTGTTTAAAGATAAAGAGGAATACGCAGAATTTGTAAAACGCCACCGCGCCACCGACTTACGGTTTGCCGATATAGCGACCTATGAGGGCGACGCGTACCTTGGCGTGGATTCGGGCTCTACCACGACGAAGCTTATCTTAATTGCTCCCGACAGCCGTATTTTATATTCGCATTACCAGACCAACAACGGCCAGCCAGTAGATATAATAGTAGACCGTCTTAAAGACATATACAAGCAGGCTCAGGGCAGGATAAAAATCTGCGGCAGCGCCGTAACGGGCTACGGAGAAGACCTTATAAAGGCCGCGATAAAGGCCGACTTCGGCATTGTCGAGACGGTGGCTCACTTCAAGGCGGCGCTTCATTTCAATCCCGACGTAGACTTTATAATAGATATAGGCGGCCAGGATATAAAGTGCTTTAAAATTAAAAACAAGGCTATAGACTCCATTATGCTCAATGAAGCCTGCTCGTCTGGCTGCGGTTCGTTTATACAGACTTTCGCCCGCGCCATGGGCATGGAGATAGATAAATTCTCTCAGCTCGGGCTGTTTGCCGCTCATCCGGTAGAGTTAGGCTCGCGCTGCACAGTATTTATGAACAGCGCGGTAAAGCAGGCTCAGAAGGAGGGCTCTTCCGTAGAGGATATCTCCGCAGGGCTCTCCATATCCATTGTCAAAAACGCAATCTATAAGGTAATCCGCGCGGCGAGCGCAGACGAGCTCGGCGACAACATAGTGGTGCAGGGCGGCACGTTTTTAAACGACGCCGTGCTTCGGGCGTTCGAAAGGGAGACGGGCAAAAACGTAATCCGTCCCGGCATAGCGGGGCTTATGGGCGCGTACGGAGCCGCGTTGTACGCCAAAGAGGCAGGGAACGGTACTTCTACCATAATAAGTGAAGAGGATATAGAGAACTTTTCGTATAAATCGGTCTCCACAAACTGCCACGGCTGCACGTCTAAATGTAACATAAATATTGTCACCTTTTCTGACAAAACCAGATACATTTCGGGCAATAAATGCGAACGCGGCGCGGGGCTGAAGCCCGCTTCAACCGAACTGGATATATATTCTTACAAGCAGGAAAGGCTGCTTAAAACAGTAGAGGGAACCAAGGGCAATTTAGGAAAGGTTGGCATACCTCTGCAGCTCGGCATGTACGAACAGCTTCCTATATGGGCTGGATTTTTTGAAACTTTAGGCTTTGAAGTGGTCTTAAGCGACAAGTCGTCGAGGGAACTCTATTTCAAGGGCCAGCATACCGTCGCTTCGGATACGGCGTGCTACCCCGCGAAGCTCATACACGGCCATATAGAGAGCCTTTTGGATAAGGGCGTAGACTTCATATTCATGCCCTGCGAAAGCTACAACTTAGACGAGCATGACTCGACAAACCACTATAATTGCCCTGTAGTCGCCTACTATCCCGAGCTTTTAAAGGCCAACAACGAACGGCTTACGGACGACAATTTTATAATGCCTTATATAGACCTGAATATGAGGGAAAACACGGCCAAACACCTTGAAAAGGCCCTTTCAAAATATAAGTTCAAGCGTAAACAGATAGAGGCCGCCTTAGACGTCGGCTTTGAAAGATTGGATAAGTATCACGCCGACGTACGCGCCAAGGGCGAGGAAATTTTTGAAAAGGCCGAGGCTCAGGGCAAGCAGATTATAGTTCTCGCGGGCAGGCCTTACCACGTGGACAACGGGATAAACCACGGCATAAACAAACTGATAACTTCTTTAGGCATGGCGGTGCTTTCCGAGGACGCGGTGTTCGACAAAGCAGACGTTTTAAACGTCACTGTTTTGAACCAGTGGACGTACCACGCGAGAATGTACAGGGCGGCGGAGTTCGCATGCAGGCACGACAACGTCAACCTTGTGCAGCTTGTTTCGTTCGGATGCGGGCTTGACGCCATAACCACCGACCAGATGCGGGCCATAATGGAGAGCAATGGCAAGCTTTACACGCAGATTAAAATAGACGAGATAAACAATTTAGGCGTTGTAAAAATAAGGCTCAGGAGCATGCTCGCCGCCATAGAAGAAAGTAAGAAAAACAGGGCTTAATTCGGCCATAGTAGGCCTCCGATTTACAAAATAAAGATTAAAATGTTTTGGCTGCAGGATAGCAAAATATAATGAAAAACGAAAAAGTAAACACAACAAATTTAATAAGCGACGTAAAAACCAAGGACTATGTAGATACCTTCGTCAAATGGGATCCTTCTATGAAGGCCACGTATAAAATACTTATTCCCGATATGCTTCCCTGGCACTTTATGATCCTTGAAAAGCTGTTTAAAAACGAAGGGTACGACGTTGAGATCTTAAAAAATGACTCCCGCGCCGTAATAGACGAAGGGCTCAAGCACGTTCACAACGATACATGTTATCCCTGCCTCTGCGTGGTAGGGCAGTATATCGACGCGTTAAAGAGCGGCAAGTATGACGTAGATCATACCGCTGTGCTTATAACGCAGTCGGGCGGCGGGTGCAGGGCGTCAAATTACGTTCCGCTTATAAGAAAGGCATTAAAAGCTGAGTTCCCTAACGTGCCCGTATTATCGCTCAACTTTGTAGGGCTTGAGAAAGATTCGTCGCTGGATATGTCCGCTTCATTGCTTTTAAAGCTTGTATTCGCCATATTCTATGGCGACGATATAATGTGGTGCTACAACCAGACAAAACCTTACGAGGAAGAGGCGGGAGCTGCAGATAAAGTACGCGACGAAATGGTTGACTATGTTGTGTCTATTCTCGGTACGAAAGGCTTTGTCCGCTACAAAAAGATATCAAGGCATATAATCAAGGCTTTCGCTTCGGTGAAACGCAGAGATATCAAAAAAGTAAAGGTAGGCATAGTCGGCGAAATTTATGTAAAGTACTCGGCGTTAGGCAACAACCATTTAGAGGACTTTTTAATGTCTGAAGACTGCGAGCCGGTTGTGCCCGCCCTTATGGATTTTGTTCTGTACTGTATAGTAAACAACATCAACGATGGCGATATTTACGACAAAAAGAGCGGGTTTTATCGTTTGAACAAGCTCCTGTATAAAGCGCTTTTCCATATTCAGAAGGTTATAATAAAGGAGTTTGAAAAGGACGGTACGTTTGAGCCTTTGCACAATTTTGAACACCTGAGAAAGTGCGCCGACAAGGTCATCAACCAGGGCGTAAAGATGGGCGAAGGCTGGCTTATCCCCGCCGAAATGGCCGCCCTCGCCGAAACGGGCACCGAAAATATAGTCTGCGCGCAGCCCTTCGGGTGTCTGCCTAACCATATAGCGGGCAAGGGCGTAATACGGACGCTTAAAAATCTGTACGAAAAGGAAAACATAGTCGCTGTAGACTACGACCCTTCTGCCACAAAGGTAAACCAGGAAAACCGCATAAAACTCATGCTCGCCACTGCGAGGGAAAATTTAGGGATAGACAAATAAAAAATAGAATGAAAGGACTTTCGGACGGCCGTGAGTCCTTTTTTATTGTCAAAAATGGCCGCGCCCGGCTATGCATGCCG
>JAJPXK010000039.1 GCA_021205485.1 Clostridia bacterium
CTAAATGCCCGAAGCGTCTTCGGCCGTAACGCTTGAGCTTTCCGCCACAAACAAATTGGTTACGCTTTCGCTGCTTACCGTGTAGGTGAAGTATTCGGCGGTATCAAACGTAACGGTAAAGGTGTAGGTGTTGCTGCTGTCGGTATAGGTATAAGTAACGTAAGTAACCGAGTAAGTAACCGAGCCGTCGGTGGTTGTTACGGTGGTTGTTTCGGGGTCGCCGTTTTGAGTCAACTTCGTTGTATCTGTTTCAGAAACATATATGCCCGAAGAAACTTCCGTAAGGTAGTACTTTGTTGCGTCTTTTACGTCAATTCCTGTAAAGTCGAAGTCTTCCGATGAACCGCTGATAGTCACTTCGTGGCCGTTGATATAACTGCCGTATTCTGCCGAGAATTTGTCTATCGCGTCGGTAATGTAGCTCTTAATGTAGGCGCTTATATCGTTGTATGTACCTGCGACAAAGTAGCAGTCGCCGTTTTGATAACTTGCAACGCCTTTTTCGCTTGCGTAGGCCTCCAAAGCGTTTATTAAATTTGCCTGCAATTCGAACGTGCTTTCCGCAACGTCAGTTGTACTAACAATGGTTGTGTCAATATACATCCAGTCGGTGGTGCCTGATGCATATACAAAATCATTGGTTCCTTTTCTGTTCACGACAAAAGTACCGCCGTTTAAAGTTGTGCTATTGCTCATATTAGAGCTGTACGCTTTTTTATAATAAACGGTTAAACCTGAAGAATCATCATTGCTTGCATTTGTACAACCATAGAACGGGTAATTCTTGCTGTCGTATGATGTGTCTTTGCTATCATAAGTAACGTTGTTATAATTGCTTGAGAAGAACACTGTATCTGCAAGGAAAACTATAGTAGTTAAAGATTTGTTGTCAAGGAATGCTCTGTAGCCAATCATTACTATATTTTCAGGCACAAGAACGTTTTTTAGCGAGCCTGTACTCTTACTTGTTGCAAAGGCGCCAGCGGCAATTTCAAGTACCTTAAAGTTATTTACAGTGTTTTTAAGTACCAGCCAGTCATCGCTGTCAGAGGCAAAGTTAGAGCTGTATATAGCAGTGTCGTGTCCTGTTATAGTATAATAACCTCCGTCTACAGTCATAGTATTAGTATAGCTGTAATACTCACTCTTATAATTGCTGTCAGAGCTGGATGCACCATAAGTAAAGCTGTCTGCTTTGGTAAATGTATATGTTACATAATTTACAACAACGGTAGATGCGGCGGCCTTGGCGTAGTAGGTGTAGTTGCCGCTTGAAAGGTCGCTTGCCTTGCTTGTCAAGTTTTTGTCCGTATACCAGCCGAAGAACGTTCCTTCAAGCGTAGGCGTTGTTTCAGTGAAATCTTTTCCTTCTGTTGTAACAGTGCAGCTTAAAGCAGTAGTACAATTTTCATCGGTAGCGTACGCCCAGTAGCCCCAAATCGCATAGTAGGTGCTTGTGTTGTCAAATGCCGATTCTCCATCAGCGGGGTCACTAATGGTTATGTTGGTAAATGTAAGCGTTCCGCTGTTATCATACGCCCAGCCGAGGAAGTAATAGCCTTTAGCTGTAGTGGCAATAGTGCAGTCGTTGAGCGTGTTACCTTTTTTATTTGCAACGTCGCTATAGAACAATGTATCGCCGTCCGTGCTTACTTCAGTAGTTTTGTTATCGTCGTTAATCGTAAATTCAACCTTGCTTACAACGTTTATATACTTTGCGTCTGTCTGAGACCATTTAAGCGTAAGCGTGCTTGCCGCTCCGCTTGTTAAAGTAACGCTTTCTACTGCGTTATCCGTTGCCTCGCTGCCGTTAACTGTGCTAAGCTCATAGTTGTATTTTGTTTCAGCCGCAACGGAAACAGAACCTGTCGCATACAAAGCGTTTGTATACTCAAAGTACTCTACGTTGCCCGTATAAGTTACCGTCGAGGTATCGGTAGAACCATCCTTAACGTAATTTATAACAACGCTTGTTATATTGCCGTTATTATCTGTTACGTTAGAAGCGTTTTTAACGTTCCAATCCGTTGTTGTTTCGTTTACGTCAATGTAGTTGTTGACATTCACAAGGTAGTAGGGGGTAGCGTCGTCGGTAGTAATGCTGAATGAAATTTCGTTGCCGTTGACGCCTGTTACGGTCTCAAGACTGGTTACATTGTAGCCGTGGATATACTCGCCGTACTCCGCGGTGAACTCGTCTATAGCGTTTTCTATGCTGGTTATAAGGTGGTTGTATAAGCTGTCTGCGTCGTTTTCTTCGCCGAGTTCGCAAGCTATAAATATGTTGTCGCCATCAACAAAGTAGGTGGCGCCGTAAGAGGTAATGGCGTTGGTAATTGCAGACGCCCAGTCAAAGTCGCCGCGGTCAACGCCGTTGCAAGCAAGCGTGGTTTCGGAGAGTTTTTCCGCAAGCGACTCAACGTCAACATACAGCCAGCTTACTGTAAGTAAATCTGAGCTTGATAACGTGTTGCTTGTCGCCGTGCTTAATACGTTGTTAGTACGTGTATAGCTTGAACTGCTTTCACGTGCTACAACAAATACGCCGTCGTTTAAATTATTATTAGCGTTTTCTATATCGTCGCCAGATTTTGCTACCGTGCTGTAGCCTGTCTTGAAGTAAACGGTCAGGTTTGTAGATTTTGTACTTGATTGCGTGGTGCAGCCATAGAACGGGTAGTTTCTGCTGTTTGTCATTTTATCGCTTGCTGATGTCCAGTTATAATCTTTGCCCTGTTCTATTTTGTTTGTCGTTTCTCCTTTATAGTTTATTATGCCCTCGTCGGTGTAGCCTGTTTTTATATCACCTAAATTAAGATAATTATAGTAGTTATAAGATTCGTAGCTTTCGCTTGAGAAGTAAACATTATCTGCAAGGAAGACAATGCTTTCAATATCCTTGTTATCCAGGAAGGCCCTCGAGCCTATCATAACTATGTTAGAAGGCACAAGCACGTTTTTAAGCGTTTTATAGTATGTCTTTCCCGTAGTGCTGTCTGTATATGTTCCATTGTAACTTTTGAGGCCTTTGCCTAAGGCGCCCGCTGCGATTTCAAGCACGGGGCTTCCGTAAACGGTGTTTTCAAGCGTAAGCCAGGAACCGTCTTTGTAATAGCCTAATTCTACAAAAACGTCCTCTATATAGCCTGTAATTACATAGTAATAGCCCGTAGTAGTGGTGCCGCAAATATTGCTGTTTTCGCTTACATAAGTAATGGTATAGTTGGTTGATGACGTCGTTTTGCTTTTTTGCGATGTACTGTTATCGGTTACGTAAATACAGCTGCTTTCATAAGAGCCGGTTGCCGTGCTGGCTGCAACCCTTGTATAGATTACGCCGTTTATAATTTCTTTATTGCCGTCCCATTTGGCGTATAAAGTATAATCCTGCGTTACTTTTGTGCCGCTTTCGCCGAATACAAATTCATTTGTGCAGTCGCTGTCTGTATACCAGCCTACTAACGTGTAAGTGTCATTGCCGAGCGAGTAAGTTGTGTTGTTTACCGTGTAAGAATACGATTTCGATAAAGTATCATCAATAGAGGCAAGGGTATTGTTATATTCAACGGTGTACTCGGTAGCGGTATTTGCTTTGCTAAAGGTGCCGCCGTTCAATGCAAGCGTTATTTTATAGGTATTTATTGCCCAGTACGCCTGAAGGGTGGTGTCTTCGGTAATTTGCGTGCTGCCAAATGTAAATTCCGTTGCCGTGGTAACCGTTGCGGTTTTATACTGCCAGCCGCCCCATGTGTAGCCTACCGAATAAGCCACAGGCGTTGTAGCAGGTTGGTTTGTAGTTTCTTCCACGTTTAAAGCGTTTCCGCTTGCGTCCGTTAAATCGTCAATGCTCAATGTGTAGCCGTAATCAACGGTTGCGGAATAATTTACACCTTCGTAAGTTAAAGTTACGGTTAATTTAATTATTTCCCAGTTGGCGTATAAAGTTATATCGCTCCCTATTGTTTTGTCTTTTAAGTCTTTTGAGTCGCTGAATAAGGTTGTGCAGTTTTCGTCTAAATACCAGCCTGTAAGGTTATGGCCTGTGTACTTAATTTCGGTGGAGGAAGCTAATTTTAAGTCTGTTGTAGTTAATGTATCGTTTGTTATTCCGGTTTCAAAAGTACCGCCGTTAGTTACAAAAGTTATAGTCGCATAGTCTGCGTTTTTGCGGTAATTGAATAAATTGTAGTAATCGTTTGCGAAAGTAGCGGAAGTTGTGTCAAGTTTTGTTCCGTTGCCGTTGTTTGTTGTGTCGCTGTCGCTTGTTTTTGTGTATAAGCTGAAAGTTTTTCCGTTATGCACAAGAGTGCCTAATTTAGCTCCCGTTACATATGTAACTTTGGCCGCATTGTCTTCACTGTTTTCGTTTATTATAACAGTTTCTGTTGTTGAACCGCTGTGTAATTCAACGTGGCCTTCGGTGAGGTTTATTGTATCAACCGTACCATATACGTGAAAAGATTGGCTGTCAACTTCTTCTATAATAATTTCTTCGGCTTCGCCGTATTGTTTTACCGTGGCGTTCGCCGCTTTGATTGTTACAACTGTTTCAGAGGTATTGTTCTCGGTGTAGAGGTAAATTTCTGCCGTTTCTTCAGTTTCAACCGTTACCGAGGTAGACTCGTTGTCGTACACGCAGAAGTTTGTTATGCCGCTCTCTGCAGCCGCGGAGGCGTTTTCAAGCCCTAAAAGGCATATCTTCGAACTTTCCGCCTCGGAGTCTACGGGCTGGTAATTTTCAAGAAGAACCATCTCCTGCGCGTCCATATCGTAGGCTATGGCGCAGTCGTCGGCGGTGGCGGTGAGGTCGCTTAAAGAGTAATCTTCAAGCAAAACGGTGATGGCCTCGGTTACGTTGTCGTAGCCGCCGTTTATGGCTTTGTCTACCGAAAGGGTGGTGTTTAAG
This sequence comes from Clostridia bacterium, assembly GCA_021205485.1. Lineage (GTDB taxonomy): Bacteria > Bacillota > Clostridia > Christensenellales > Borkfalkiaceae > Coproplasma. The sequence continues at coordinate 4,907 of JAJPXK010000039.1, forward strand.
TTAGAAACAAGCGACTGGTCGCTTGTCTTTTTAGCTTTGTTAATTATGCTTGTGAATGTAGGAACGAGTACCGCGATAAGTATAGCGATTACCGCGATGACGATAGAAAGTTCCACAAGGGTAAAACCTTTGTTAAGTCGCCTATTTTTAGGTTGCTTGTTAAGGCCGCGCGAATTGAGGCCGCGCCGTAAGTTTTGCATAATTTTTCTCCTGAACGCTCGGGCTTGCCGCCGTAAGCAATTAATTTTGTCATAAAATGTAAAACAAAAATATTACATTTGTC
>JAJPXK010000062.1 GCA_021205485.1 Clostridia bacterium
CCGAAAACTGCTTTGCCCCGGTGGATGTGGTCAGACCGTCCGGTCAACAAAGAAGGTCAGCATCATTTGCTGAAACTGCCTTCTCCCGATGGTGGAAGTTGAGAAATTACCCGTTCCCCTGTACAGGTTGAAGCGCCAGCCTGTGTAGGGGATTTTGAATCGTGGTAGAAATGCACTTTTCAGCCCCAAAAAGGAAAATAAGAAATTACAAAACTTGACAGATTCCTCAGAACTCGTTATATTGTATATATAAAAATACATCGGAATAATCAAATATATTCTATTATATACGAAAAAAGGGGGACAGGAATCGGCGGGAGGAGGACAACAACAAAACGCAGCAAGCAATGAATTGAAATTTTAGAACAGAATCAGGTGATTTATATTGGCAAGCGTACAGAAATTCACAGCATCAGCGGTAAGAAACGAACTGCGCCACAACGACAGAGAAATACGGAACAACAGTAACAAAGATATTGACCCGGAGCGAACACCATTCAACTACTCCCTTTTGCAGCCGGGCGAATCCGCATATAAGCGTTACAAGCAGCGTATGGGAGAGTTGTATTGTTACAACCGGAAGGACGTGAAGGTTCTCGCCGGGTGGGTCGTGACCTGTCCGAAGGAAATCACAGACCAGAAGCAGCAGCGGGATTTCTTTCAGGTAGTTTTTGATTTTTTGACCGCCCGTTACGGAAAGGAAAATACGGTTCAGGCGGTAGTGCATTACGACGAGGGAAAGCGTGAGAAGGAATTTACCCGTTGGGGAGAACCCATTTTTGATTTGAACGGCAAGCAGCAGGAAAAAATCGTATATGGTCAGCCGCATTTACATTTTTGTTTTATTCCTGTCGTAGCTGACATGAATCCGCAGCACCCGCAGCGTGAAAAGGTCTGTGCGAACGAGGTCTTGACCCGCCACGATTTGCAGACGTTTCACCCCGATTTGCAGCGGTGTTTAAATACAGCGGGAATTGAATGTGCAGTTCAAAACGGCGTCACAAAGGCGAACGGCGGAAATCGCACCGTCGCAGAGTTAAAGGAAAACTATGAATTGAAAAAGGAAAATGAACGGCTTCGTTCTGAAATTGACCGTTTACGCAATCGAGATTATGAAAGGACTTGATAGATATGAATGAAATGATTGCTTTATTAAGATGTATTGCAGTGGCTTGCGTCGGGCTGCTTGTGCTGGTTCTGGTGATTCATTTTTCTAAAATTATACTTAAAAAGAAATCCATCAAAACCGTTTGGAGCAGCAAAACAGACGGTATAATGTTGGGATTGACAAAGTTGGGTCGGTATGTCGTATCTCCCAGCAACGACGAAGGACACAGTTTCGTCGTCGGCGGCAGCGGTAGCGGAAAAACATCTGCGGTTTTAATCCCCACGCTGCGCCGCTGGAACGGGACTTTTTTGGCGTTTGACATCAGCGGGGACATATGCAGTAATGTGAATTGCGACAATAAGCTAATTTATGCCCCGTGTGATGCTGAAACCGTCCCATACAACGTCTTTTCTTTAATAGATGGAATGAAGGACACAGACGACCAAACCGAAGCGCTCACACAGCTTGCATTCCTTCTTATGCCAGAACAGGAGAGCGCGAACGCAAACGCAAAGTATTTTCAGGACAACGGTAGAAATATTTTAACCGCATCGTTGATAGCATTCTACCATGACGGGCGCGATTTCTGCGAAATTTGCGAAACGATAGTGGCGAACAACTATAAGCGTCTTTTCAGCATGATTGACGCGACTGGAAACAATACAGCAAAAATGCTCATCAGCAACTTTGAGGGCAACAGCGAGCAAAATACCTCCGGCTGCAAACAATCCTGCGACATGGCAATTTTATTTTTTGCCACCAACGAGAAGGTCAAGGCGGCGATTCGCAGACCGACAGAGGGTGAAGTTGCGTTTACTCCATCATCCATTGAAAAATACAAGGTATTCGTCTGCATTCCCGATACGAAACTGGGCGTATATGCACCGCTGATGAACATCATCGTTTCACAATCCCTTGCGTACTTCTCCGACAGGCCAAAAGCGGCAAAGAAAAATATACTTTTCGCGTTAGATGAATTTGCCTCATTTGGAAAACTTGAGATTGTCGGTGCTTTAAGAAAATTGAGAAAAAAGCACATTCGGATTATGATACTAACGCAGAGTTTGTCAGACCTTATCGAAAAATACGGCATTGATGGATTCAAAACGATGCTTGCAAATTTTCAGTATGTTTTAATCCTGAATGTTACAGAAAAGGAATCGCAAGAATATCTGGCACAAATGATTGGACAGAAGCCGACAACACGGGAAAGCATAACAAGCAGCGGAGGATTTTTCTCCGTGCAGACCTCGAAAACGCAAAGCACAGAGAAAGACTACATCATCCAGCCGTCGGAGCTTGCACATTTGGGGGACAATTTGATTTTGTTGTACCCGGATGGAGTGCAAAAATTACGCAAGGCATACTATTTCCGGGACAAGAAAAAGTAAAAAAACAGGGGGAGGGATTCATAAACAGGTTTCCTTCCCCCTTATTTTAATTCCCATCATCCCCCACTCGTCCCAACCGTCGCGGAGAAGCCGTTCATGTTATAGTCGATGAGCAGATGTGCTTCCCCTTCCGCAGCGGGGTCCTCAAACGTGAGAGTAGACGGATCGGCGGAAAGATTCCCGTCTGAATCCTCTACAATCGTAAACTCCTGCGGCGTATCTATCTTCTCATACCCCGTCGGAGGATCGCTTTCCGTTACAAGGTAGGTGTGGCCGACGACGAGATTGTCATATTCAATATTCAGTTCGATTTCACCATTGCTATCGGTTGTTCTTGTTATTGGCCCCCAAGTTGAATCATTTTCATCTTCAATAACAAATGTTGCACCCTCCAGCTTCTTACCGGTGCCAGCTTCGGCCTTGATGATGGTGACTATGCCTTTTTCCTCAGTCGGCGGGACATAGTTATATGGAGCCAAAATGCCGAGGGAATAAGCGGCATATGGTTTCACAACTGACGATCCTTCTACATAACCTTCAAGGATTGCCCGTTCTATTTTTCCTGTTTGTCCGGAACCGCTTGCAACATAATAATCATCTGTAAACGCGGTAAATGCCGGAGTCGCATTTGGATTATCAATTTTCCACTGTTCGATGGCCTTGCCCAGAGCTTCATCCACGTTGGACTGGTCTGCATTCAGTGTGTTTGTATACGTTGTTTTGTCATAATCTACAAACTCATCCGCAGATTGCGCAATGGCATAAACCATATAACCTAAAAGCGGAGCGTTTTGACTACCCACAATGTTGTTCGTATCGTATGAGTAGTATCCATCAAAGGGCGACAGAGTGTAAATTTCATTTAACGCGAATATATCACGAAGCGTTACAAGAAAGGCTTCGTTGTAGCCAGAAGCAGTGGTAAACTCCAAAGTGGTCGGTTCCGCAAGAATACGATAGCAGTAATCACTACCTTCTTCAATGAAATCCTCTGCTGTCAGGAGATAATCCCTATATGTCGCTGACAGTGCGCCTTCCCCATCCAGATACGGCGTAGCAGAAAGTACCATGACAAGTGCGTTCAGGAGTTCGTTATTCTCCCCAACATAACGACCATCTTCGCCACTGACTACCTCTGCGCTGCCGTTGATTGTCATATTTAGCAGTGCATTCTCGACATTGCCGGGCGATTCTACAAAAGAGGAGATAAACGCGCTCTTGCTGTTATTCAGATTTGCAATATGCTCGCTGTATTCCGTAGCATCTGTGTAATAGACGCTGTAGACATTGGCTGCCAATTCAAAGAAGGTATCGACCGTGCCAATGTCACGCGAATTGCCCGCGCCCAAATTGTCTCTTCTAAAAGAGAACATATCCGCGCTGGTAAGATAATTTCTTCCATATTGTTTAAATCCGACCTCATAATCCAAGGCGTTTTGACGTTGTACCCAAGATGTACCGTTAGGGCCAACATTGTTATAGCTCATGTTCGTGAAATATATGACACCGTCTTTGGTATAGGCTTTAAGATATGTCCCATTTACCATGTCGTTATAAAGCGTATCAGACAGTACATCATAAGTGCCTAAAGTTTCATACTGGTCGAAAGATGTGATTCCCTCTGAGCTTGCGATTGCGTCTTTGTCCACTTTCACAAGCGAGTATCGCACACCCTCATCAACACCAGTACCGGCCTGTTCCAAACTCACATAAAAAGCGCCGGAATAATTTCCGGGTCCGGGAGTAACCGGATTGGTGTGAGTAACAGAACCGCCATATTGGGCGCTAACTGTCGTTCCAACCGTGCCGAATACCATAACAATGGTAAGCAGCAAGGCCATGAACCTTCTGAATTTCCGTGAATTACACATCTTGAGAAACCTCCAAAAAATTTATTTACAAGATAGAATGTTGTGTTGGTTCTGGCCAGAAACTATAGTTCTGCCAAAAACCACTTGCAACTTACCCAGTTTTCGGAAATTTGTCAAGAGTTTTCGCAAAAATTTGTTCATAAAACTTTTAACGAAATTTAAATAGAAAGTTTATACATTTTTCCATCTTGAGTTTTTTCGTGTAGCATTGTATAAGTTCCTCTCTATCTTTTCCCGTTTTTCGCTTATGGACTTTTGGACTTTGTAACTTTCGACTTTCAATGCAAAATGCAGTTTGGAAGTTTGAAATGAACAAAAAAATACCGGCTCAAACGAGCCGGTAAATAGTACAGTTAATATTCAATTTACATTTTACCATGTGATATTGCCTGTGATACTCACAAGTTTCTTACATTATGAAAAATCTGAAAATCCATAATCCTTAATCTGGCCTTCTGTAGCATAGTTTGTAGAACAATAAACGGCTTTAGAAGTAAAACATACACCACATCCTATATAATAAGGACTTTTATGCAACAGTGTTGCATTATGTCCCGCCGAATCCTTCTAGTTTTGCACGATATTCTCTGCATAGTCAGAAAGTGTCATACTGTTAGACATATTAACGCCTGTCAGATTTTCATTGGAGGACAAACCATGTCCAAATAAATCCTCATAAACATATCCAGAGTCGCGCCCATCCGGCCTTGTATGCGCCAGCGACGGATACGCGGCAAATTCCGCAGCTCTGACCGCAGCCCCCTGATTCATAAACTTCTTGACCGTATATTCTTCAAGCCCGTTTTCAA
>JAJPXK010000166.1 GCA_021205485.1 Clostridia bacterium
AAGGCAACCCGTGCATTTTTCGTAATCAAATACAGGCAGATTGTCTACCATTGTAATCGCTCCGTGAGGGCAATTCTTGGCGCATATGCCGCAGCCGATACAGCCTACTTTGCACTGATTCATAACTTCTTTGCCTTTGCAGTGAGAGGAGCAGGCCACATAAACCGGCGCCTTCGCTGGTATGCGTTCTATAATGTGCTTAGGGCAGGCCGCAATGCACGCCCCGCACGAAATGCACCTTTCGGGCGAAACTTCAGAAAGTCCGTTTTTAACCGAAATAGCTTTTTCAGGGCACACCGCAGCGCAGTCGCCGCAGCCTAAGCAGGCCGTTTTGCAAATTTTGTTGCCGCCTAAAAGGGAGTTGCATGCCGCGCAGGTAGGGTTGCCGCTGTATTCAAAAGCTGCAGGGGCGTTTTCGTTGCCGCCGTGGCATTTAACTACCGCCACGGTAGGTTCTTCGTCCTTCATTTCAAGGCCGAGGATGGCCGCGATTTCCGCCTTCTTTTCGGGGCTTGTAACGTGGCAGTCTGCAAGGTTGCCTTCGCCGCTCGCAAGTTTATTTGCAAAGCCGCTGCAGCCTGAGCATCCGCATCCGCCGCAGTTTGCGCCCGCGAGGTTTTCTAATATGGCCGTAACTTTTTCGTCTACGTCAACTTTAAACACCTTGCCGACTACAAGTATAAGAATAATTAAAACAAGAGCTATTACTGCAAGAATAAGAGCTACCCAGCCTACTTTTTCCCATGTTCCGGAATCGACTTCTAAAAGTAAATTTAACATAATCTCCTCCTTAAATAGAAATGTAGCTGAATACTGTAAAGGCCATACATATAATGCTCGCCGTTACCATCGCTATAGGGAATCCCGTAAGGGCCTTAGGCATTTTGTAGCAGCCTATCCTTTCCCTTAAGCCGCTCATTATAATCATAACAAGCGTAAAGCCTAAACCTGCGAATACCGCGTAAAGCACCGCCCAGCCGATATTCATTGTGGCGCCGTTCAAGATTTTAGACATTGTGCTGTCGTTTATTACCATTTCGCATACGCCGAGCACGGCGCAGTTTGTTGTAATAAGGGGAAGATATATGCCCATCGCGTTGTAGAGGGGAGGGGATACCTTCTGCAAAATCTTTTCAATCATCTGTACAAGGGCCGCTATAATGAAGATAAAGAAGATAATTTCCAGAAACTGGATATCAAAATAATCCATTACAATGGTGTACAGGGGGTAGGTAACCAAAGTCGCTATAGCCATAACCAATGTTACGGCGACGCCCATGCCTACGGCTGACGACGTCTTTTTAGATACGCCTAAAAACGGGCATATGCCGTAAGTTTTGTTGGTAATAAAGTTGTTCGTAAGAACAGCGGCAAGTACAACTCCTATAAATGTTCCCATTACATCGCCTCCGCGCCCGCAGGCGTACCTTCAACCAACGCTTCGTGAGAAAGCGCTTTGCTCTTTTTAATTCTCTTGGCCCTTTCAACGTTGTCCATAATGTATACAAATATGGCTATGCACAAGCCGTATACAAGGAACGCTCCTGCGGGCTTTGAGAAGAATCCCATTGAAAAGCTCATAATCTGCAGTCCGAAGATAGAGCCTTTGCCAAAGAATTCGCAGATAATGCCCATAATTGTAAGGGCTGCGGTAAATCCTAAGCCTGTAGCTATGCCGTCCACAGCGCTTTCTGCGACGGTGTGTTTGCTTGCGAAAGCTTCCGCCCTGCCAAGGATTATACAGTTAACAACGATAAGGGCTAAGAAACTGCCGAGAGTGTCGTATAAATCAGGCATTAGTTTTTCAAGAATCATTCTGGCGAGCGTAACAAGGGTAGCTATAATTACTATATAAGCGGGTATCCTGACCTGAGAGGGGATAACCTTCCTCAGGGCAGAGATTATAATGTTGCTTAAAGTTAAAATTACAACTACGGTTAGGCCCATGCCTGCGGCGCCTGAAGCTGTATTTATAAGTCCTAAAGTAGGGCAAGTGCCAAGGACGAGCATAAACGTAGGGTTCTGGTAAAGCAACCCGTCTAAAGTTATTTTAGAATATTTATTCATTCCGCGCCTCCCTAAATTGTGCCATAAAGCTTGATAAGGTCTTCCAAACCAAGCCCTACAAACTTTGATGTGTCGTACATCTTTGATGCGTAATTTGAGCCATACCCCGAAGTGGAGCCGTTGGTTACTATGTCGAAAGACGCTATAGTTTTGTCTACGCCTACGGTTATTGTAAGAGTAAATGCGTTAGGATAACCCATAGTCTCAGTTGATAAATAGCCTGTCGTTGTTATTGAGTAAGCAACTGTTTCGCCGTCAACCGTATATGTCGTATTTGCTGTGTCGATATAGGTTGTATAGTCAAAACTGTCGCTGACAGTCGCGCCGCTAATGCAGCTATCGTAATTAGCTACGGCAAACATTGCCGCCTGAACGGTTATCGTGTTGGAATATGTCGCGCCTGTCGTCAAGGTTTCTTCAACTACGGTCTGATCTTCTTTGCCAAGGCAGACAACGTTTACAAACGAAACGGCTCCGTTTACAGCATTGTTTATCGCAGTTGAAGATAACGAAGCTCCCGAAGTAACAAATCCGTTATTCGTGCTGTAGGTAAAACCTTCAGTATATTCTATTTCCGCATATTTATCAAGGAAGTCTATATTGTTCAACAGAGTTTCGCCCTCACTTGTATTCACAACAACTTTCTCAACTTTTGTAACGCTGCCGTTGTCTACCGCTACAAGCACCCAGCATGTAACTGTGCCAAACCAGCCGCCTGTGCCTTCAGAGCTTACAAGGTAGTCGCCGTTTTCGTCTTTGTACGCAAGAAGCACCGTCGCAGAGCCATATGTGTTTTCATAGGTAGTCTGGTCGCTATCGGTAATTTCAACTTCTTCTACAGTTATGTCATATCCGTAAATTTTTGAAATAGCCCTGTTAAGCTTCTCTTCGTCGGTAACTTCAAACAAATCGTTGCAGATTGTCAGAAGTATGCCGCACACAAGCACTATCGCAAGAAGGACTATTATGCACTTAAAGGAGGTAGTCTTAAAAAAGTTTTTCTTTTCAGGCTTTTCTTCTTTTACTTCAGATTTAACTTCTTCAGCCATCTCACTTGCCCTCCTTATTTTGTTTTGCTTTCTTTTCGCGTTTATAGCCGAAAGGCTTTCTTATTATATATCTGTCAATAAGGGGTACAAACAGGTTCATAAGTATAATTACGAACGATACAACTTCCATGTTTGTAAAGTGCCTCAGCACAGCCGTTAAAATACCGAGGCAAACGTAGTAAACTATCTGCCCGTAAACGCCCTTAGGCGACGTTACATAGTCCGTAGCCATAAATATGGCGCCGAATAAAAGGCCGCCAGAAAGGGTAAGCTCTAACGCCATTAAGGCGTCGCAGCCGTTTAAGAAAAGCGATATAAGGAATGTGACGCCGATGTATAAAAGGGGCTGCCACCATTTTATTACTTTGCGTATTACAAGGTAAATGTAGCCTACAATCAGGGCGAGTTTGCATGTTTCGCCTATGCAGCCTGCGAGGATATGCCCCGAAGTGCTAACGCCGAAGAACAGTTCAAACAATGATACGGAATCGGTGCTGCCCGATAAAAGCGTACCTGAAAGAACGGTGGCCCCTGTTTGCAGTAAGCTCGGATCGCTTATATAGCTTGCGTCGCCTATCTGAAGGTTGGTGTAGAATGTCAATACAACCGAGAAGGATATAAACATAAATACCCTGCCCGTGGCCGCGGGGTTGGCTATGTTTTTGCCCGTGCCGCCGAAAAGCATTTTAACAACCATTATGGCGAAGACGCTGCCTATGGCGACTTCGTACCAGTTGGCGGACGAGGGGAGTATAAGGGCTAAAATAAGGCCTGTGACTACCGATGTAAAGTCAAACTGATGTATAAACGCCTTGCAGACGTTTTTTGATTTGCCGAACGACGCTTTGCTTAAAGCCTGTTTCATCTCTTTAAGTTTTGCCTCTTTTTCGGCTATAGCGGGGTCGCCCGCGTTCTGTTTTTTAAGTTCTTTGATCTCTTTTTTAAGAGCCTTGCTCTCGTCGTCGGAAAATTTCCAGCCGAAGCCGCCTTTAGCTATAAAAAAGTAAATAAATTCGGCGAGTACGGCAGAGACCACGGCGGTGATTTCAATAATAAGGGCGTCAACTAAAAAGAAGATTATGCCGCAGATCGCCGCAGGCGCAAGCGCGATAAGCACGTCTATCATTATCTTGCGCGTCGTCCGTCCCGACTTGACGTGAGGAGGGGTTGAAATAACTATACTATTGTCCATTTTTCTTTCTCTCCTTACTTCTTAGCCCGCATAGCGGCTTTGGTTTTTCTTATCGCCTGAATAAGGGGGCGTTTGGCGGGGCAGACGTATTCGCATACGCCGCACTCTATGCAGCTTAACGTGTTGCCGAGTTTGGCCGCAAGTTCATAGTCGCCTGCGCTTGAATAAAAGGCCGTATTCATAGGCATCAGGTGCATAGGGCAGTTGTCCGCGCACATCCCGCAGTTCAGGCAGGGGGTAGGTTCTTCGGCAGCCGCCTCTTGTTCAGTCAAAAGAAGTATGCCGGAAGTGGTCTTTTTTGTGTAAAGGTCATAGCTTTTGATGGCTACGCCCGTCATAGGCCCGCCGAGTATAGCTTTTTTAGGGGCAGAGTTTTCTCCGCCGCAATAGGCGACAATTTCTTCAATGCTCGCGCCTACTCTTACCTTAAGGTTTTTAGGCTCTTTAACGGCCCCGCCCGAAACGGTAAGCACTCTCTCGTAAAGGGGTTTGCCAAGCTCAACGGCTTCGCATACGGCAAAGCTTGTGGCTACGTTCTGTACAACCACGCCGCTGTCGGCGGGGAGTTTGCCTATGCCGACTTTTCTTCCCGTGCAGCTATAGATAAGCTGTTTTTCGCCGCCCATAGGGTAACGCTTTTTCAAAGCGACTACGCCGATATCTTCGTAAGCTTCAAACTTTTCTATACAGTCGGGCTTGTTCACTTCGATGCCGATAAGAATCTTAGTAACGTTCAACGCCTTGGCGATGTACCTCGCGCCCCTTACAATCTCGTCGGTGTGTTCAAGCATAAGCCTGTGGTCGCAGGTGAGGTAGGGTTCGCATTCCGCGCCGT
>JAJPXK010000195.1 GCA_021205485.1 Clostridia bacterium
TCCAAAAAAGGCGATAAATAATTTATACAAGGCTCCCCTATTAGCGAGAGCTGTAGCTTTAGCGACTGAGGGGTTTGATTATCACAATTTAACGACACGAAAAAGGGACGCGAAACGCGTCCCTTTAATTATGTAATTTATATTATATGGTATTATGACAATTCCGCGTAGCCGAAGAAACTTCTTATGCTGTTCTGGAAGCTTGCAAACGATTCTATGCCGTTGAGCGGGTTCCTGTTGTAAATGGATGAGAATATCGCGGCAGACCAGGTCTCCTCTCCCGATTTTGTATAGCAGTAAGAATTAAACAGATCCATAAACTCGCAGTCGTTGAACGAATACAGCGCGCCGCCTACAACAAGCAGAACCAGGAGTACTATCGAAGTGTATATCAAAGCGCCGAAAACGCCGTCTACAGTGCCTACAATCTTGTCTTCCCTCGCCCTGCATAAAACGCCGGCCATTATGCTTCCGAATACCAGTATAACGATAAGCGAAATTATAAACAGCGCCGCAAGTATTATAATCTGCGCGATGGTTTTCCCCGTTATGGCCGAGGTCACGCTGGATATAGATTCGCCTAAATTGCCTATCGCAGTGCCGTCGGCAGACATATCCTCCGCAAGGAAGATAAATCCGTCTACATTGAACGCAAGGTAGTAAGACACATACCCCGCCCCTATTATAAGGGCTATTATAACCAGGGTCCACAGCGCCCTTATTATACCGTTGCGGTAGCCCGCCCTTATGGCAATCTGCAAAACGCCTACCAGAAGGAAATCGAATATGAAGGGGGAAATGAACTCCCATATCTCGCTTGTGTAAATGCTGTACAGCGTGCCGCTTTCAACAAACGAAAGCTGCGTAAACTGCAAGACAAGCAGCGTTATAACCATAGCCGAAACTACTATCACGCAGGCCTTGAACGCAAGGTTAAGTCCGCCTAAAATCCTGTCGGCAAGGCCTACGCCGCCGCTCTTTTCCTTCATTTTGCGGTTTGTAAGCTTTTCGTACGTCTTTTTATCGTTAAGCTCTATAGCGTCGATAATTTCAAGGAAGTGTTCCTCGCGGTCGCCGTATGTTTCGTAATAATTGCGTTTGCGCGCGTCGGCTACCTTTTCTTTAAGGAATGACTTTATCCTGTCAGAAGTGTAGGCAAACAGCAACAGCAACGCTATCGCCGTAATCAAAACAAGGGCGCCGTATACGCTGTCGTTTTCGATATCGATAATAGTATAAATCAGCACCGTTAAAAACGCCGCAAAGAAATATTCTGTCGCCCATGTCTTGGTTTTGGTATACCCTTTGACAAGACCAATTATAAGCGATACCGCTGCGATGGCCGCAATCACGCCTATTATGACATATACCATAATTTTTCTCTCCGTTAGCCGTAAAGGGCTTTGAAGTTTTTTATTTATTAAAACTGTCTTTAAGAGAAACTATCTCCGAAAGGACAATATTTTTGTCGGTACATTTTTTGTAGTAACCCGTACGGATAAGCTGGAAGGCGCTGCCGTCAGCCGAATCGGCTACGTATGGCTCCGCCTTGCCGCGTAAAACTTTTTCGCTGTCTTTATTAATTCTTTCGCCGTAGTCCTGGTCGGGGTACTCTTCGTCGTTTAAAAGAGGGCTGTACTGCCTAATCTCTACGTCTTCGCCGTACTTGAAGTCTACCCATTGGACTACGCCCTTGGCCTTAACTTCGCACGGAAGGCCGCTTCCGCTTCTGGATTCGGGGAAGTACGTACACTCAAGATATTCCACTTCGCCCGCAGCGTTTTTCACCGCCCTGTCGCAACGGATGATGTACGCCCCTTTAAGGCGGACCGTTCCGCCCTCGGTAAGGCGTTTGTACTTAGGCGGGGGAACTAACGCAAAGTCGTCTCTCTCTATATACAAAGTACCGGTAAATTTTACATTTCTTGTTCCGAGTTCGGGCTTTAAGGGGTGTTTTTCCACCTCAAGTTCTTCCTCGCCCGAATAGTTGGTAATTACTATCTTTAAGGGGTTTACTACCGCCATAGCCCTTTCCGCCGTTTCGTTCAGATCATCGCGGATAAAGCTGTCAAGCTGAGCTATATTCACCACCGAATATCCCTTGGCTACGCCTACGTCGGCTACAAACTTCTTTAACGCCTCGGGGGGCACCCCTCTGTTTTTAAGGCCCATAAGGGTAGGCATGCGGGGGTCGTCCCAGCCCCTTACAACGCCCTCGTCCACAAGCTTTTTAAGGTACCTTTTTGACATAAGGGTGTTTGTTATATTCAGCCTCGCAAACTCTATCTGGCGGGGCACGGGTTTTTCAAATCCCGCCTTTTCTATAACCCAGTCGTATAAAGGGCGGTGGTTTTCAAACTCTAACGAACAGAGCGAATGAGTTATCCCCTCTATCGCGTCGGATATAGGATGAGCGAAGTCGTACATAGGGTATATGCACCACTTGTCGCCCGTGCGGTAATGGCTTACGTGCGCTATGCGGTAGATGACGGGGTCACGCATATTTATGTTAGGCGACGACATATCTATCTTCGCCCTTAAAACCTTAGCCCCGTCGGGGTACTTGCCCGCCTTCATTTCCCTGAAAAGAGTTAAATTTTCTTCAACGCTTCTGTCGCGGTAGGGCGACGGCGCGCCTGGTTCGGTGAGAGTTCCCCTCGTGGCCGTAATTTCTTCCGCCGAGAGGTCGCATACGTACGCGTTGCCCTCTTTTATATATTTTTCTGCAATTTCGTACAGCTTGTCGTAGTAGTCCGAGGCGAAAAGCAGCCTGTCGTACTTATACCCGAGCCAGTCCAAAGCCTCTATAATGGAGTTGACGTACTCGTAATCTTCCTTGGCGGGGTTTGTGTCGTCCATACGCAGGTTGAGTTCGCCGCCGTACTTTTCCTTCACGCCGAAGTTGATGGAAAGCGCCTTTACGTGCCCTATATGCAGGTACCCGTTAGGCTCGGGAGGGAAACGGACGATAATCTTATTCCCCCTGCTTTCAAACTTGCCTGCGGCAAGCTCTTCGTTGATAAATTGTTCTATAAAGTTAGTCGCTTCAGGTAGTTCTTTAATATCCATATTCTTTCTTCTGAAATATAATTTTTAATAAGGAATTTTGAGTATTATCCCCTCATCCGTCTGCTTCGCAGCCACCTTCCCCCGCAGAGGGAAGGCAAGGCTGAGTACTGAAATACAATTCTTTCACCGCTAAAAACTTCTCAAAAACGAGCAAGACGAGGAGCACGCGGCTTTGCCGCAGGGAGTGTACAAAGACGTACACGACCAAGGCAAAACGCAAGCGCGACAAAGTATTGCGACGTTTTTCAGGAGTTTGTTATGATAGACCTGTTATATTTCCGTCCTCATCAATATCAATATGCTCCGCCGCGGGCACCTTGCCAAGGCCGGGCATAAGCATTATGTCGCCGGCTATAGCGACGATAAAGCCTGCGCCTCCCTTATAAATAACGTCGCGGACGTATATCCTGAAATGCTCTGGACGGGCAAGTTTTTTTGCGTCGTCCGAGAGGGAATACTGCGTTTTAGCTATAATCACGGGCTTATCGCCTACGCCCTTAGCCTCGAAATCTTTGATTTTTTCCAAAGCCAGGTCAGAAAAATCAGCCCCGTCGCCGCCGTAAACTTTTGTTACGACGTCGTTTATCTTTTTGCAGATGCCGTCTTTCAAATCGTAGGAATAATGAAGTTCCGATGGTTTATCGCACTCCTCTATAACGGCCGCCGCAAGTTCTTTGCCGCCTTCGCCGCCCTTTAAGAACACGTCGGTAAACACAGCCCTCGCCCCTGTCTCGCGGCAGGCGTCAAGCACCGTCTGAATTTCCGCGGGGGTATCTGTCGCAAACCTGTTCATGGCGACTACTACGGGCTTACAGTATACGTCGCGCATATTTTCGATATGCTTTATAAGGTTAGGCAGCCCCGCCTTTAACGCGGGGATATTCTCGGCGGAAAGCTGAGTTTTGTCTGCCCCGCCGTGAAGCTTTAACGCCTTTACGGTGGCTACTATCACAATACAGTCGGGCTGTATGCCCGCTATCCTGCACTTTGTGTCAAGGAATTTTTCCGCCCCGAGGTCGGCGCCGAAGCCCGCCTCCGTAACGGTGTAATCGGCGAGGGTCATCGCCGTATATGTAGCCCTTACGCTGTTGCAGCCGTGAGCTATGTTCGCAAACGGTCCGCCGTGCACTATGGCGGGCGTCCCCTCCAGAGTCTGCACAAGGTTAGGCTTTATGGCGTCCTTTAAAAGGGTTGTCATGGCCCCCGCGACGTTCAACTGCCTCGCGTATACAAAGTTGCCGTCTTCGTCTTCGCCTACCACTATGTCAGAAATTCTCTTTTTTAAATCCTTAAGGTCGGTGGCCAGGCATAAAATGGCCATAATCTCGCTCGCGGCGGTAATTTCAAAGCCTTCGCTTCGGGTATAGCTTTCGCAGCCCTTCATCTTGCCCGCCTCCACCGAGAGGGTGACATCGCGGAGCGCCCTGTCGTTCATATCCATGCAGCGTTTGAAGTAGACCTTTTTAATCTTTAAGGCGTTTCCGCGGAATATGTGGTTGTCTATCACGGCGCACAGAAGGTTGTTCGCCGAAGTTATGGCGTGAAGGTCGCCCGTAAAGTGAAGGTTGATATCCGCCATAGGCACAACCTGAGCGTACCCGCCGCCCGCGGCTCCGCCTTTGATGCCGAACACGGGGCCTAAAGAAGGTTCCCTCAAGGCGAGGCACACCTTTTTGCCAAGGCGGGCCATTCCGTCGGCGAGGCCGATAGATACGGTGGTCTTGCCCTCGCCGCTCGCCGTAGGGTTAATGGCGGTAACCAAAACCAGCTTGGATTCAGGTTTTACCTCTTTAAGGTCGATTTTGGCTTTATATCTGCCGTAAAGCTCAAGATTATCCTCTGTAAGGCCGAGCTTTGCGGCGATTTCAGTAATAGGGCGAAGCTTACAGCTCTCCGCGATTTCAATATCCGACAACATATAGTCACCTTTAATATAACAAAATTAAATTCTGCTAAATAATTATACCACATAATCGTCGCAAAAGTACATAGTTTACGCAATCTTTTTTTACTATTTTGACAATTTTTTTTACTGAAATTTTTTTTAAGGCTAAAA
Organism: Clostridia bacterium; assembly: GCA_021205485.1. Classification (GTDB taxonomy): domain Bacteria; phylum Bacillota; class Clostridia; order Christensenellales; family Borkfalkiaceae; genus Coproplasma. Next base: position 5,126 of record JAJPXK010000195.1, read on the forward strand.
ATCGTCCCTA
>JAJPXK010000130.1:0-340 GCA_021205485.1 Clostridia bacterium
ATATTTTACCTGATGGCGATGAATCGGACTATGACAACGCTGAAACTGAAAATACTGATTTGGACGACAGCGATACAGTCTATTCGGATGATACTGCGGATTCCACGGCAACCGATGATGATTTAACCGACGGCGATAATACTGAAAATGAAGTTGACCTCTCGGTTGACGATTCGGATAATTTACCCGATGGCGATGATTCGGACTATGACAACGCAGAAACCGAAAATACTGATTTAGACAACAGCGATACAATAGATTCGGATAATACTGCGGAATACACTAAAAATGATGATTATTGAGACTATGTTAATTATAATGAAGCTTTATATGATCAGGA
>JAJPXK010000130.1:350-5068 GCA_021205485.1 Clostridia bacterium
AATCTGCGGTTTCCACCGCATATGTTGATTATTTTTATGATCGTGATAATCACTATTATTAATTTGACATCTAGGTTGACGATTCAGCCCATTCGGATGATATTGCAGATTCCACGGAAAATGATGATGATTTAACCAACGGTGATAATACTGAAGATGAAGTCGACCTCTCCGTTGACGATTCTGACAATTTACCTGATGGCGATGAATCGGACTATGGCAACACTGAAACAGAAATTACTGATTTAGACGACAGCGATACAGTCGATTCGGATAATACCGCGGACTACACTACAACTGATGATAGTTCAGACAATGTTAATTATGATCAAGCTATATATGATGAGCAAGGGAATTTGATGGTTCTGAACAACGAGCAACTCCTTTCTCTTACGCCTGAACAATACAATTTGTATACAGATAGCTTAAATTCAATGTCGCCTGAAGATAGAGAAAATTTTGATAGTTCATTTGTACAAGCAGAAAAAGATAATTACTGGAAACACGTTAATAATGGTGATTATGAGCGAAATTCTTCTATAGAACGAGATTTAGACGATATAGCCGATGGAAAGTATCAAGGCGATGATAATATAGAAGGAAACGTTATCAGATACACATCAATGGCTGGTACTTGGACATTGGAAACTGCTGCGCATGTTGATAATAATATAAAATCAGATATGGTTAATCAAGTTGGGGATTTTGCGGAAGCTTACGGTCCGCAAATTATGAACGATATGGCACAAACAGCCTATGTTCAATATGGAGTACATACGCCAACACCTATAGTTCATGTGGATGAGTATGGCAATAAAACATATGACTACGGTAATGAATCAACAGCAGAATTTAATGATATAGGAAAACTTAAAACAGAGTATGCAGACGACCTTATGAATCGTAGCGAATACCCTCAGACTATAGACCAAAATAAAATTTATAACGATTGGAATAAAATCCCTGCAGACCAAAATGAAATAATGCGAGAGAATTTTGGAAAAAGCAAGAATAAGCTGATAAGCCAGTGGGAAAACGAAAACAATATCTCATGGCCTACGTATAAGGAGAACGTCTACTCTTCAAATGGTAAGCTGTTGCGTCGCGCAGGTGATAAATATGACGGTCATCACATTCAACCGCTTACATTTGGCGGAGAAAATACAAGTACTAATTTAACGCCGCTACATGTGTTGGAACATTACGATAAACAAGGCATACACGCTACAGATAGTGCGTTTGGTAAAATTGAGAATTATTATAAGGAAAAGTAAATCATGAAAATTAAGTCTTTTTTAAAATCTGTTTTAGAAAAACAAGAAGTGAATGATAACTTTAAGCAAGTTGAAAACAAGTTTATTCCATTAAAAATAATCAATCACGAAGCTAAAAAACTTATATACGTTTTGAATGCGGATCCTCTCTTTTTTGATGACGATATGTTTTATCGACTGTTATCTTTGCAGGAAGTGCTTGATTGCGAAAGCGATATGAATGTACCGTTTAGAAGGATCGGGCTTATGCCTTTAATTGATTGTGGTGATAATGATTTTATCTGTTATGATTTCAGAAATCATGGCTGGTGTAAATTCAATATTGCGGAAGAATTTAAGTATTCTGCAAAAAGGTCAATACTTGATTTTTTTGATTAAAGCAAAGGAAATTAAATTATGGGTCTTTATAGTGTTATAAAAAATGATGGTCCAGGTAACGTACTTATCTGGCAGTGTATGCAGGAAGATTTCAACAACAATTCCCAGCTTATAGTAGCTGAATCGGAAGAAGCTTTGTTTATGAAAGACGGGATTATCGTACAGATTTTTCCTGCGGGCAAATACACGCTTAACACGGCGAACTATCCGTTTATAGGCAAACTGCGTAAAAAGATCGCAGGCGGTACAAGTCCTTTCAGTTGCAAAGTTTACTTCATAAATAAAGCACACGCGCTTGAACTGTATTGGGGTACTGATCCCGCTATGCAAATCGATGACCCTCGCTTTGGTATAGTATCGGTAGGTGCGCTCGGCAGCTATTCCATTCAGGTAACAGACGGCAAAAAGTTTTTAAATAAGCTTGTAGGCAATAATGTTGCCTTCTTTACTTCGGAGTAAATCAATACATTTTTCCGAAGTGCCTTTACAAGTAAAATAAAATCTAATCTTGTAAAGTATTTAAAACAAAATAATTTAGCTGTGCTTGAGCTAATGACCGAATACGAGTTTATTGCCGAAAAGCTGACGCCTATATTAAATGAAACATTAGATGAATATGGTGTGCGCCTTGTAAACTTTTATATCAGCGGCATAAATATTCCCGAAGATGATCCTAACTATTTAAGGATAAAAGACGCTTCGTCGCGTAAAAAGCGTATGAATGAATACGGCAATGAATATGGCAGACTTACAGGCGAAATGCTTTTGGAAAATATGTCAGTCAGTCCTTCGGCGGGTGGAGCAGCCGGCGCAGGAATGGGCATGGGTATGGGAATGGCAGCTGGTGCAATGATGGGCGGTATTGCGGCACAGGTTTTTGCTCCTGTTGGGCAGTCTATGCAGCAAGGCGTACAACAACCCGTACAGCGTGGTGGTTCCCGCTATGCTCCGCAAAACAGCACGTCTGATACTGTTACTTGCCCAAGCTGTGGAGCTACGAATCCTAAAACAGGAAAGTTTTGTTGCGAGTGCGGGCAAAAATTAGAGCCGCAAAAAATCAGATGTCCTAATTGCGGGGCTGAAATGTCAGCAACGGCTAAGTTTTGCGGCGAATGCGGTTTCAGGAGAGAAAGCTGATGAATAGAAAAAATATTGTTTGGACTGTAGCCGCTTTTGTCGTTATTACCGCAGTCTTCAATATGCTTTGTTTTTGGTTGGTTGCAGAATATACGGATAGTTTTTATGTTAGCATTGCGTTTGGGAATGGCTCGTTATTGGTGCTTTTACTGTCCTCAATCCTGATGTCAAGGAAAGGCAAGTATATGTACTTAAGCTTGCAGAACGCTCTTTTTGTTTGCGGTTATACCACAATAAGCGTAATACTTAATTTGATTTTCGCGCTTGCTAAAATGAATAACACCAGGGCAAATATTATTACTAATGTGATTTTGCTCGCGATTGACTTGGTTATACTTTTTTCAATCTATGCCTCTACAGCCGCTATAACCGCACAAATTGAACAAGACAGAAAAGAGAGAAACGCATACTACGATTTAAAAGATAAAGCCGAATTGTTATTAAACAAGGGTAATAGTATTGCTGTTAATAAAAAAATAGAATCGATGTATGATAAAATTTGCTCTTGTCAGATAAATCGAACGGTTGACGTATCCTATATCGATTTGGCGATTTCGTCAGAGTTAGATAATATAAGCGAATTATTAAAAATTGACAGTAACGATATAAACGAACATATTTTAAAAGTCATTTCGCTTATTGACGAGCGAAACAGGCTTATACAAAATTCACTGAAGAGGTAAAAGTATGTCTTTAGAAAATGGTAAATGTCCAAGTTGCGGTGGGGCTTTGATCCTTGACTCATCAAAAGAAAAAGCAGTATGCAAATATTGTGGACACGAGGTGATTATTCAACAAGCGGTTCAAAAATGTATCGTGGACGGCATTGCGGATTTTGATACAATTTTACTATCGGCTCAGGAAGCAATGGATTTTGATAATGATTTTGATAAAGCAAGAAAAAAATATAGTGAAGGCTTAAATCTGCGACCACACGATTATAAATGCCTTTGGGGTTTGTATTTGTGTGAAATTGAAGGCATCAAATATGCCAAACAATACAGAGGATTTGTACAGCTCCCGAATGATATTGAGTCAAGTGTGGCGGCGGCAATACAAAGATACGGTTATAAGGCATATCAATACGCGCCCGACGACGTAAAACCATATTACTATCGCGAGATGGAGACGGATAAAAATACAATAAAAAACCCAGTTGAAGAAAAAAAAAGTCAGCAGGGCTGTTACATAGCAACTGCGGTGTATGGTTCTTATGATTGCCCCGAGGTATGGATTTTAAGGCGCTATCGCGATTTTAAACTTGATAAAAGTATTGGCGGAAGATTATTTATAAAAATCTACTATGCTATAAGTCCTACTCTTGTTCGACTTTTTGGAAAAACGAGTGGGTTTAACAAAAGATGGCGCAAAAGGCTTGATAAAAAAATTATCAAATTAAAAAATCTGGGTTATAAAGATACCCCATATATAGATAAATACTGACGGGAGAAGAATATGATTTGTAAAAATTGCGGAAAAATCGTACCAGATGCAAGTAAATGCCCTAATTGTAAAAGAATTGCTGAAGTTTATAGGAACGAAATTGATAACTTAGAGCAGACGGAATTTTCAGATAAACAATCTTCAGGATTAATTTCAGAGGATGTTTTGCTCGGAATTAACGAATTGGATGTCGGCGAAAACACAGTAAAAATTAATCATCACATGAAGTGGCATGTGACTATGCTTGTTTTTCTATGGTTGGGCATTATTACCAATGTGTTAACTGCTATTTTAACTGCATATATGGTTTTTGATGAATCATTAGGTTTTGAATGGTTTATAATTGATGCTATAATAATTGTCTTAAGTATATTTACATTTGTTGTATGGTTGAATTTAAGGAAACGTAAAAAAACAGGACCGAAACTTTTAACAATTTTATATGTGATCAACATTATATTATATGTTCTTTATATAGGATATGAT
>JAJPXK010000158.1 GCA_021205485.1 Clostridia bacterium
AAGCGGCGGCAAGGGTACCGTTTACGTTATCGAGATGTGCCTTGTTCTTGTTGCGTTAGGCGTTATAGGGCTTGTCTGCGCTGTATTCGCTCAGTACTTTGCGGCGAAAGCGGCGGTAGGTTTTTCCTATAAACTCAGGAACGACTTGTTTGCAAAAATACAGTCGCTCTCTTATTCAGAAATCGACGGCATCGGCACGTCTAAAATGATTACCCGCATGACAAGCGACGTAAACCAGGTGCAAAACGGCGTAAATATGGTTTTGAGGCTGTTTATGCGTTCGCCCGTAATAGTTTTCGGCGCGATGATTATGGCGTTTACTATAGACGCGTTGGCGGGAGGCATCTTTGCAATATCCACTATAATTTTGCTTGTTATAATATTCGGAATACTTTTTGCAACAATTCCCCTGTATAAAAGGGTGCAAAACAATCTTGACGATGTAACCGTATCAACAAGGGAATCTCTTACGGGCGCAAGGGTAATCAGGGCTTTCTGCAACGAAGAAAAGGAGATCAACTCTTTTAACACAAAAAACGCCAAACTCAAAAAATCGCAAAATTTTGCGGGCTATATATCCTCGCTTATGAATCCGCTTACATACGCCGTCATAAACGTAGGCATAATTCTGCTTATTAACGCAGGGGCGATCAAAGTTAACGCAGGTTCTCTTTCTCAGGGCGACGTCGTCGCGCTTTATAACTATATGTCGCAGATTCTTGTAGAGCTTATAAAGCTTGCCAATCTTATAATTACCCTTACAAAATCTTTCGCCTGCGGCAGCCGTATTTCAGAAATTTTGGATATGCAGCCTTCGTTAAAGCACGAAACGTGCGAAAGAAAGGAGGGGATGCCCTTTATCTCTTTTGAAAACGTCAGCATGAAGTACTCCGCTGAAGGCGGCAAGGCCCTCACCGATATTTCTTTTACGGCGGAAAAGGGCGAAACGATAGGAATAATAGGCGGCACCGGTTCGGGCAAAACAACGCTTGTAAATTTAATACCTCATTTTTACGATGCCTGCGAAGGGAAAGTCTGTGTGGACGGAATGGACGTTTGCGGTTATTCAGATGAAGAGATAAGGGAAAAATGCGGCATTGTACCGCAAAAAGCCGTATTGTTCAACGGAACTATAGCTGAAAATCTTCGCTGGGGCAACGGCGACGCCACAGAGGAAGAACTTATGCAGGCGGTAAAAACTGCTCAGGCGGAGGATGTGATAAAGGCAAAGCCTTCGGGCCTTGATGAACAGGTAGAGCAGGGCGGAGCAAACTTTTCAGGCGGGCAAAAACAGAGGCTCACCATCGCGAGGGCGCTCGTCAAAAAGCCTGAAATTCTCATTCTTGACGACAGCGCCTCGGCCCTCGACTACGCTACCGACGCTAATTTAAGAAAGTCTATAAAGGAACTTGACTATAATCCTACGGTATTTATAGTGTCGCAGAGAACTTCGTCTATAAGAAACGCTGATAAAATTATAGTTCTTGACCATGGCGTTATGGCAGGCATCGGCACGCATGACGAGCTTTTGCAAAATTGCCCGTTATACAGCGAAATTCACTATTCGCAGTACGGAAAGGGAGGTGTACAGTAAATGGAAAAGGCCTCTAAGAAAAAGATTTTAAAACGTATTTTTAAGCAATTAAAGGGATATACGCCTTATATAATACTTTCTGTATTGATGGCAATAATTACCGTGGCTGGCAATCTGATTATCCCTATATTCTTCGGCGACGCCATAGACCTTATAGCTGAAAACGGCAAAACAAGTTTTGATGAAATTTATACGGATTTTATCTATATAGGCATCGCAATAGCGGTGACATGCGTCGCTCAGTGGCTTTTGAATATCATAAACAATAAAATTACCTATTCCGTTACGGCAGATATAAGAAAGCAGGCATTCGAGCATATACAAGAGCTTCCGCTGAAGTATCTTGACGGCCACCCTTACGGAGATATTGTAAGCCGCAACATCGCCGACGTAGACCAGTTTGCCGACGGACTTTTGATGGGCTTTACACAGCTTTTTACAGGCGTGCTTACCATTGTAAGCGTACTTGTGTTGATGTTTGTATTAAACTGGATAGTAGCCATCGCCGTATTCGTATTAACGCCGCTGTCACTTTTTATAGCCAAATTTATTGCCTCGCGGACCTACTCAATGTTCAGAAAGACCTCAGAAATAAGGGGCGAACAGACTGCCATGATAGACGAAATGGTAGGCAATTTAAAGGTAGTGCAGGCGTTCTCGCACGAAGACGAAAATATGGAAAAGTTTGACGAGGTTAACAGCCGCCTTACAAAGGCTTCGTTAAACTCAATATTCTTTTCTTCGCTAACAAACCCTACCACAAGGTTTATAAACAGCCTTGTATACGCCGCCGTGGCTCTGGCCGGAGCGCTTACGATAATTTATCCGAATGTTTTGCCTATAACCTTCACCATAGGCAATCTCAGCACGCTGCTTTCGTATACAAACCAGTATACAAAGCCTTTTAACGAGATTACGGGAGTAATTACCGAACTGCAGAACGCTATAGCCTGCGCGGGCAGAATTTACGAGGTGATTGACGAACCTGCGCAGATACCCGATAAAGACGACGCCTTAACGCTTGAAAACGTAAAGGGCGACATTAAGTTTGACAACGTCGCATTCTCTTACACCGCCGACAGAAAACTTATCGAAAATCTTAACCTTGACGTAAAGGAAGGGCAGCGGATAGCCATTGTAGGGCCTACGGGCTGCGGAAAGACAACGCTTATCAATCTGTTGATGAGGTTTTACGACGTGGACGAAGGCGGCATAAGCGTAGACGGAAATGACGTAAGAGACGTAACCCGCGCGTCTTTGCGGCGAAATTACGGAATGGTTTTGCAGGATACCTGGCTTAAAAGCGGCACCATAAAGCAAAATATCGCGATGGGCAAACCCGACGCCACCGACGAAGAGATAATTGAGGCGGCAAAGCAGGCTCACGCTCACAAATTTATCATCCAGCTTGAAAACGGCTACGATACCTACATTTCCGAGGACGGCGGAAACCTGTCTCAGGGGCAGAAACAGCTATTGTGCATAACAAGAATTATGCTCTGCCTGCCGCCGATGCTCATTTTAGACGAAGCTACTTCGTCTATAGATACCAGAACGGAACTCAATATCCAAAGCGCTTTCGCGCAGATGATGGAGGGAAGAACGAGCTTTATAGTGGCTCACAGGCTTTCCACCGGAAAAAATGACGACCTTATACTTGATATGAAGGACGGAAAGATAATTGAACAAGGCAAACACGAAGATTTAATTGCCCTTGGCGGATTCTACAACAAGCTGTACAACAGCCAGTTCGCCGTATAAAAAATTTCAGGAGAATATAATGCTTCAGGTAAACAACGTGTCGCTGCAATACGGCAGCAAAAAACTGTTTGAGGACGTAAACCTTAAATTCACAAAGGGAAACTGCTATGGCATAATAGGCGCAAACGGCGCAGGAAAGTCCACTTTTCTTAAAATTCTGAGCGGAGAGATAGAACCTAACAAAGGAGAAGTTACGCTTGACAAGACCGAAAGAATGTCTGTGCTTATGCAAAACCAGAACGCTTTCGACAATGTAACCGTGCTCAGGGCGGTAATGCTCGGGCATAGGCGTCTTGTAAGGATAATGGACGAAAAGGACGCTTTATACGCCAAAGAGGAATTTACCGAAGCCGACGGCGTACGAGCGAGCGAACTCGAGGCCGAATTTGCCGAACTCGGCGGCTGGGAAGCCGAATACGAAGCTCAGACGCTGTTAAACGCCCTGGATATCGCCGAAGACTGCCATTATATGATGATGGCCGATCTTGACGCCAAACGCAAGGTAAAGGTGCTTCTCGCTCAGGCCCTTTGCGGCAATCCCGACGTACTATTATTGGACGAACCTACAAACAACCTTGACATCACGCCGGTCCGCTGGCTGGAAAATTACCTTTTAGACTTTGAAAATACAATTATAATAGTTTCGCACAACAGGCATTTTTTAAATAAAGTTTGCACGCATATCTGCGACGTAGACTACGGCAAAATCAATATGATGCTTGGCAACTACGACTTCTGGTACGAAACAAGCCAGCTTTTAGCCCGCCAGCAGAAGGACCAGAACAAGAAAAATGAGCAGAGGGCGAAGGAGTTGCAGGACTTTATCGCCCGTTTCGCCGCCAACGCATCTAAATCGAGGCAGGCGACTTCAAGAAAGAAAGAGCTTGAAAAATTGACCATCTCTGACTTTAAACCCTCACTCAGAAAATACCCCTATATAGATTTCAAGTTTGAAAAAGAGATCGGCAACGATATCTTAATGGTAGAAAATCTTACTAAAAAAGGGTATTTTGAAAACGTTTCTTTCACCGTGCAAAAGGATGAAAAAATAGGCATTGTAAGCGATAAAAGCACAACAATTTCTATGCTTTACGATATTCTGACGGGCAAAGTCCAGCCTGATAGCGGCACGGTAAAATGGGGCAAGACCATATCCGTCTCTTACTTCCCCGAAAACAATTCCGAATATTTCCAGGGGTGCGAACTTACGCTTGTCCAGTGGCTTTCGCAATTTTCTAAAGACCACTACGAGGAGTATCTTCGCGGCTGGCTCGGCAGAATGCTTTTTTCGGGCGAAGAAGCTTTAAAGCAGGCTAAGGTTTTAAGCGGCGGCGAAAAGGTTCGCTGCATGCTCGCAAAAATGATGCTCGAAGGGGGGAATTTCCTGATTTTTGACGAGCCTACAAACCACCTTGACCTTGAAAGCATTACGGCTTTAAACAACGGCATGAAGAGCTTTAAGGGCTGCATGCTTTTCACCTCGCACGACCAGGAACTTATGAACACCGTAGCCAACAGGATTATAGAGATAAACGGCACGAAGACTTTCGACAAAAATCTTACGTACGATGAGTACGTCGATCTTATGTCTTAAAAGTTTTCGACATAAAATTACAATAAAATCTAAATTTTGTAATAATTATTTCACAATATTTTACAATATAACTTTACTTTAGC
>JAJPXK010000032.1 GCA_021205485.1 Clostridia bacterium
TAGTTACAACAATAAATTATAAAGGAGCAAACAAAAATGAAAATCGCAGTAGTATGCGCAAACGGCAAAGCAGGCAAACTTATAGTAAAGGAAGCCCTTTCAAGGGGCCTTGATGTGACAGCGGTTGTAAGGGGCGAAAACAAGTCCGAAGCTAAAAAAGTTATATCAAAGGATATCTTCAGCCTTACAAAAGAAGATTTAAAGGGCTTCGACGTAGTAGTGGACGTTTTCGGCGCTTGGACGGAAGACACGCTTCCTATGCATTCAACTACGCTTTCGCATCTTTGCGACGCGCTCAGCGGAACAAAGACAAGGCTTATAGTTGTAGGCGGCGCAGGCAGCCTTTACGTAAATAAAGAGCACACCCTCACCGTTTCTGACGGACCCGATTTTCCCGATGTATTCAAACCCCTCGCGGCGGCTATGGCAAAAGCTTTGAAGGAACTTCGTACAAGAAATGACGTTAACTGGACTTACGTAAGCCCCGCGGGCGATTTCCAGGCAGAGGGCGAAAGGACCGGCAAATACATTTTAGCCGGCGAGGAGCTTACTTTAAATTCCAAGGGCGAGAGCGTAATAAGTTACGCCGACTACGCTATAGCTATAATTGACGAAGCTGTAGACGGCGATCATATTCATGAACGTATAAGCGTGGTCAAGGAATAATTAATGGAAACTCTTACAGCTTTAAAAATGCTTGTTGAGGAGATGCATTCTGCCGCCGTGGCTACAATAGGCGGCGACGGCAGGCCCTGCATCCGCGTAATAGACATGATGCTGTACGACGACGAAGGCGTGTACTTTCTTACGGCGAAGGGCAAGGAATTTTATTCTCAGCTTATGTCGCAAAAGTATATCGCCCTTTCTGCCGTTAAGGACAAAAAGTCTGTATCCCTTCGCGGCTATGTAAAGAGCGTAGGCAAATACAAGCTTGACGAAATTTTTGCGAAAAACGTATATATGCAGTCAATCTATCCCGAGGGAACGCGGGATGCTTTGGAAGTTTTTTTAATTTATCGGGCATCTGGCGGGTATTTTGATATAAGCGACCCTTCTAACGTTACGCGTGGCAGCTTTTACATAGGCGATTATAAGGGTAATGCCAAAAGATATTTTGTAAAGGATAATTGTACGGGGTGCAGTCTTTGCCTTGACGTGTGCCCGCAAAAATGTATTGACGTTGTCGCAAAACATGTTAAAATAGATTTCGGCCGCTGTTTAAGTTGCGGCAACTGCATTGAAATATGTCCGTCGGGGGCGATAACGGTAAAATATGACGCAGAGTGAAAGCAGAAAATTTTTAATAGATTACCTTTTAGACGAGCGGGGCGAAAATATAAAAACGCCCGCCGACGAGTACTCGCAGCGCCGTCTGCTGCGTTCTTTGATGAACGTACGTCCGCCCGTGAAAGCAGACGAAAGATTTTTAGCCGTTCAGGACGACTACTTAAGGGAAGAAATACGGCTTAAGGGCATTACCGACGGCGAGGCTTTAGAGCAAATTGCCCCCGACATATGCCTTTGGCAAGGCGATATTACCGCGCTTAAATGCGACGGCATAGTCAACGCCGCAAATTCGCAGATGCTCGGCTGTTTCTGCCCCTGCCACGGCTGCATAGACAACGCCATACACACCTACGCGGGCGTTCGTTTAAGGCTTGAATGCGCCGAAATTATGCAAAAACAGGGGATTGCGGAGCCTGTCGGCAAGGCGAAAATAACCAAAGCCTATAATCTTCCGTGCAAGTATGTTTTGCACACGGTAGGGCCCGTGGTATACGGCAGGCTTACAGACAAAAATATTAAGGACCTTGAAAGCTGTTACCGTTCCTGCCTCGCCCTGGCAGACGAAAACCATTTAAAAAGCCTCGCTTTTTGCTGCATATCCACGGGGGAATTTCATTTTCCTAACGATATCGCCGCAAAAACAGCCGTTGAGGCCGTAAAAAGCTACAAGGCTGAGACTGGCAGCAAAATCAGGGTAATATTCAACGTGTTTAATGATTGCGACTATTAAATATACTCAGGACTTCTCGGCAGCGACAACTAAATTAAAAAAGGCTCTGTCAGACGCCGAGGCCGTGATTGTAGGGGCAGGGTCAGGCCTTTCTTCCGCGGCCGGCCTTACCTACGGCGGCGAAAGATTTATGAAGTATTTCGCCGACTTTCACAAAAAATACGGTATAAACGATATGTATTCCGGCGGGTTTTACCCGTTTGAAACGATGGAGGAATACTGGGCCTGGTGGTCGCGGCACATATGGTATAACCGATACGAAACGGAAGAAAACGGGTTGTATTCGGCCTTGTTTTCGCTTGTAAAGGATAAAGAGTATTTTGTTCTGACAACCAATGTAGACCATTGCTTCCAGCTTGTGGGATTCGATAAAGAGAGGCTGTTTTACACGCAGGGCGACTAAGGATTGTTCCAGTGTTCGGCGCCGTGCCATAATAAGACGTACGATAACCGCGAAGTCATAAAGGCGATGGTGGAACGGCAGAGGGATATGAAGATACCTTCTGAACTTGTTCCGCATTGCCCCGTTTGCGGAAAACCCCTTACCGTAAACCTTCGCTGCGACGATACTTTTGTTCAGGACGAGGGCTGGTACGCCGCAAAGGAAAGGTACGAAAAATTTTTGAAAAAGTACGTTAATCGCCGCATATTGCTGCTTGAATTAGGGGTAGGCGGCAACACGCCCGTAATAATAAAGTACCCCTTCTGGCGGATTGCGTACAACAACGCCGACGCGACGTACGCGTGCATTAATTACGGCGAGGCCGCAGCCCCTGAAAGATAAAAAGGCAGTCTGTTTTAATTAACGCAGACATAAAAGCCGCGCTTTACGGCCTTTTGCAGGAATAATATAAAAAGGTTAACCCGCCCCGCAGAAACTGCGGGGCGGGTTAGTGAAAAAATGAGGTTTTTAGTATAATCTTACTTCAATGGTTGCCGCATATTGCGGGACGAATTAAATGGATTTAAGCAATTCTTCTACGGCGGCCTTCATCTTTGAAAGTGCTTCTTCGGCGTCGGGTTTGGTGTTCGCCTTTACCGAATAGTATATCTTGAGTTTAGGCTCGGTGCCTGAGGGGCGTACGCAGATAAAGCTACCGTTTACCAGCTCGTAGTATACGCAGTTGGTGGTAGGGGAGCCTATTTCGGAAGTTTCGCCAGTTCTTACGTCCGTCTTTATATTCTTTGAATAATCCCTTATGTAAGCCACTTCGTAAATATCGAACTTCTTTACGTCCTTTGTCTTTAAGGCGTCAACTACGGCGTTCATCTCGTTCATGGCGTTGAGGCCGTGGTACTGTATTGAAATATTCTTATCCAGCACGTAGCCGTATGTGTCGTAAATTTCGTTCAGGCGTTCGAACACCGTCTTGTTTTTGTATGTATAGTAGCAGACCATTTCGGCGCAGAGCATAGACGCTACAACGGCGTCTTTATCTCTCGCGTGCGTGCCGCGCAGGTAGCCGCAGCTCTCTTCAAAGCCGAATACAAAGGAGTATTCCTCAGTCTTTTCCCATTGTTTAATCTTGTCGCCTATAAACTTAAAGCCTACGGGAACTTCAAACAATGTTACGCCGAACTTGTTGCATATAGGCCTCGCCATGCCTGTCGTGACGAACGATTTTACCACCGCCGCGTTCGCGGGGAGCTTTCCGTCTTCCTTGAGGCGGGTTAATATGTAGTCTAAAAGCAGTATGCCTACCTGGTTGCCGGAAAGGGCTTCAAATTCGCCTTCCTTATTTTTAACGGCTACGCCGAGCCTGTCGCTGTCGGGGTCGGTGCCGAATACCACGGTGGCGCCTATCTTTTCGGCGAGGGCTATGCCCATCGAAAGCGTCTCTTTAAATTCGGGGTTAGGAACTTCCACCGTAGAGAAGTCTGTATCCTTCTTGGTCTGCTCTTCAACCACGGTGTAGTTTATGCCGAGCTCTTTCAAAACGGTTGTAACGGGGATATAACCCGAGCCGTGCACGGGGGTGTATACAAGTTTCAGATCTTTGCCGCACTTTTTAACGGCTTCCTTGGAGAGGGAGAGTTTGGTAAGTTCTTTGTAATATTTTTTGTCTACCGCGGCGGGAACGTCGTATAAATATTTGTATTTCTGATGGTCGGTAGGCGCCTTTACGTCAAGATAGTCGGTGTGCTTGGATATATAGCCTAAAACTTTGGCCGTATCTTCGGGGTTCATCTGCGCGCCGTCTTCGCCGTATACCTTATAGCCGTTGTACTGCTTAGGGTTGTGCGAAGCGGTGATCATAATGCCCGCTATGGTGTTGAGTTCGCGTACCGCGAAAGAGAGCATAGGTACGGGGTGAACGTCGGTGAAAACGTACGCCTTGATGTCGTTAGCGGCCAATACTTCCGCCGCAGCGCGGGCAAATTCGTCCGATTTGAGCCTTGTGTCGTAAGAGATGACTACGCCCCTTCTCATAGCTTCGTTGCCGAGGGTGGCGATAAATTCGCTAAGGCCCTGCGTGGCGCGTTTTACGGGGTATATGTTGCTGATATTGGTGCCGTAACCGATAGTTCCCCTCAGACCTGCCGTGCCGAAGTTGAGTTCTGCGCCAAAGCGGTATTCGATGTCTTCTTCGTTGCCTTTTATCGATTCAAGTTCCGCCTTGCCTTCTTCGCAAAGCCTTTCATCTCCAAGCCAACTTTCATAAAGTTCTTTATAACCCATAAATCCTCCTTAAAGCGCGTGCCGCGCCGATAGGGCGCCGCCGACGGTAATATTTTGTAGCGGACCCTTTGTACGAAAGACGCGATGCCTTAAAAAAGGGCATAATATCCCGTACACATCCAATTATATAAAATTTTTTGCCGTTTGTAAAGAGGGGATTGAAAATTTTTTTTATTTTTTGCCGTTTTTTTTCATTTTGCCGAACGATAATGACATACCGATGAGTATTTTACTGAAAATTCGGTAAAAATTTATAAAAAAAACTTTGCTCTTTTATTTTTTTAACAGCGTACCGTCACAAAAAAGATATAAAAT
>JAJPXK010000117.1 GCA_021205485.1 Clostridia bacterium
TACTTGAATATAGACAAAAAGAATGTAATTTTATTAAAAACATAATCGCAACAGTTTAATCTAATTTTACAAGCCGTTGATTTACACATTCAGCGGCTTTGTTATGTCTTTTAAAAAATTTATAAAAAAGTTGCATCATAAGTGAAATTTTCGGGTGAGTTTAACGGTAATAAATAGGGACTTCTCTCTGCGGCAAGTGTATTAGTCAAATTGCACAAAAAATAAAGAAATTCATAAAATCGTGCATAAAAAGTGTGTTCCCGTTGCTTTTATAATGAAGGGGCTTTGCACATATCTTATAGCGAAAATTTACAAAAACAGGGCAAAAAATGAGAATTACCCGTGCGGACAGTAATTTGCCTACGCTATATATATCGTCAAGACGGGGCACAAATCAGCGTTTTTGGCTTAAAATGGCTCAAAATCGGCAGTGGCAAAATGTTTGCATTTTTATTTCGCTAATCGTCGTTATGGGAGAATGATAAAAATTATAAAATTATTTTTATAAAAATGGAATATTTCGGGCGTTATAACCGCTTGATATATGCAGACCTTTTACTATCCACAGAAGACAACTAAATAATATATCTGAAAGCCGTTGATATAAGTCAATGGCTTTTTGCGTGCAAAAAATTACTATATACAAAAAGCAATAGTCTTGAACAAAAATAATTGCACTGCAATGTAAACTTTTAGCCCTTTTATTTGCCTACCAAGTGAACAGCTATTAATTCGCAGAAATAATTTTAAAGCTATTTTCTAAAACAGGTTGTAAAAACGGCTTCTTATTTGGCTACCTATTGGGAGGCAAATTTACAAAAATAAAAATCGGGAGGTGATGCGTATGCGCTAACAAAAGGCTGCACGGACAAGCCTTTAAACTGTCCGTAATCGTAACAACAAAAGCACAGCAAAGTTATAAGGTCAACGGTATAAATTTTAGACCTTATACTATGCAAACAAGGGGTAACTCATATAGCTTTATACTTTCAAAAGAATATCAAAACCACAGCAAATTTTACTGACAAAAAAGCCCCCTGCAAGGGCTCACAGGCTACTCCGTAGCCTAGTGAGATATGGCTATGCGGCATAGCCGCAAAGCCATATAGACCCCGGAATATCATCGAACTAATACAAGGTAAGGAGGGAAAAATTATTAGTTTTCAGGTAATCAGAGTACAAGGTTTCAGCAAAGGCTCGCTTATAAAAATAGGCGGCGAAACTGAACGCACAAGCGAAAACCACCGCAACCAGGATATAGACGACGAGCGTACTCCGCTCAACTACTACTATAAGAAATCGGACGGCGGACTTTACGCAGAATGGAAAAGCACAATGGCGAACTTCAACGCCACATTCAAAAACAAAAAGGGCGCTAACGCCTTCGAGGGAATTATAGTAACGTCGGACAGCGGATTTTTTGAAAGGCTGGGTTATGTAAAGGGCGAACCTATGCCGCCGAAGGTAAGACAATTCTTTGACGCGGCTTACGCCTTTGTGTTAAAGGAAATCGGCTATAACGGCACGGACTTAAACGTGCTGTCCGCCGTAGTACATTTAGACGAAACCACGCCGCACTTACAGTTATATTACATACCTATAGTAGACGTGGGCAAAAAGAAAATTTACGCTAAAGACGAAAACGGAAAAGTTATCCGCAACGAAAACGGCTCTCCCGTTCAGGAGAGAGGCGCGAACGGAAAGACTTTATATGAGTATGTAGAGTTAGAACAGCCGAAGGTCTGCTCGTCAGACTTCTGGCAATTACGCGGCGGGTATAAATCTTTCGGTCATTTACAGGACCGTTTCTATGACGACGTTTCTGTACGTTTCGGACTTGAACGCGGCGAGAAAGGTAGCGACAGAGAGAATACCACCAAATACCAGTGGGAGGAACAAGAGCGCGAAAAAGCAATAAGGGAACTTGAAGAAAGAAAGTTACAGCTATCCGCTGAATTAGAGCCGTTGGAAGAAATGGTTACGGCTTTTAAGGAAGCGTTAAACGGCGAAAAGCCGTCATCGAAGAAAAAGTTGCAATTACAGGTAAGCGGGCTTATCTATAAATATAGCGAACTTGAACGGCAACACAAACTCACGGTAAAGGATAACGAAACTCTTTTCAATGAATTATACGGGCTGAAGCAAGAATTTCCACAGTTAGAAGAATATGCGGAACTTATGAAATTCCTTGAGCGAAACGCGCCAGACAAGTTAGCCGAAGCCAAAGACACCGCCATAGAACGCCAACGCAACCGCTATACTCAAAACAAAGGCAAAAACAGCGGCAATTACAAATAAGCCGCCGCACCACCACTACAAAAACGTAAAACAGACAATTAAATAATCTATGTGAAACTTGTTTCACATTCAATTCGCTTGACTTGGGTTTCTCGGATCGGTAAAATTGAAAATGCGGAGATCCCCCTGTCAGGCGATTATTACAACTGAATATTGCAATATATTCGTTAAACGAAAATAATAAGGGGAGATTTTGTTTCGGCGGCGTGTGCCGCCGTAGGGAGCGCAAAACCAGCCGAGGGGAAATAAGGAATAACCTCGGAACAAATTTAAATTTTAAGGAGATTTGAAAGAACAACAAAATAACAATAAACAACAGAGAATAAGAAAAAAGAATATAGGAAACACGGTATATACGATTATATCGGAAGAAATGCCTAACGCCAAGAACACGCTATACGATATAGTGGACGGGCTTATTAAGCGGCATTTATATGAAGTAAGGACTTGCTGTTTGGACGACGGAGGAAACGACAATGTTGCAAACGGCTGAAAAATCAAACGATAAACTAATAAACGGAGGTGTTAAGAAAACAGCGTTATATTGCAGGCTGTCCCGCGACGATGACCTTGACGGCGACAGCAACAGCATAACGCACCAAAAGGAAATTTTAAAAGATTACGCAGCTAAACACGGCTATACTAACACGGAGTTCTATGTAGACGACGGCTACAGCGGGGTAAACTTTGAACGCCCTGATTTTCAGAGAATGTTAAACGACATAGAAAACGGCGAAATATCCACGGTAATCGTAAAGGATATGTCAAGGTTCGGAAGAAACTACGTTATGGTAGGTTACTACACGGAAGTACTGTTTGAAAAGGAAGGCATAAGATTTATCGCTGTCAACGACGGTGTGGACAATGCAACCGAAACGGACGAGTTTACTCCCTTCCGCAACATTATAAACGAATGGTACGCAAGGGATACGAGCAAGAAAGTACGCGCCGTACTCAAAGCCAAGGGAATGTCTGGCAAGCACTTAACTTGCGTTACTCCCTATGGCTATAAGAAAGACGAAAAAGACCCCGCCAAATGGGTTATAGACGATGAAGCCGCGGAAGTTGTAAGGGAAATTTACAGGCTGTATCTCGGCGGTATGGGAACATATGAAATAGCCAAATTACTAACGGCACGGGAGATTGATCCTCCGAGCGTTCACTTCGCTAAAAACGGTATGCCTGTAAGAAGCGTCAACAGCCGTCCAAAAATTTGGCTTGGAACAACGGTAAACAAAATACTTGAGCGTGAAGATTACACGGGCTGTACGGTAAACTTCAAGACAAAGAAAAAGTCTTATAAGACAAAAGAACAGTTATTCCTGCCGCGTGGATAACACGTTATATTCGAGAACACGCAGGAAGCCATTATTGACAGGGAAACATTCGAGGTGGTACAGAAAATGAAAGAAACACGCAGAGTTCCGAGGCGGGACGACAGAGCGCCGAATATCTTTGCAGGACTGCTTTATTGCGCAGATTGCGGTAATAAACTGTATGTACACAGAAATTCAAAGGACGACAAATACGGTTCGTATATGTGTCCTAGCTACCGCAAGCCCGTAATAAAGGAATGTACTTCGCACCATATCTCAAGGCAGATTATATATGATATTGTTCTTGAAGATTTACAGCTTAAATGTTCCTACATAGCCGACCACGAAAAAGAGTTCGTGGAAAAATACAGGGAACGGGTTTTGGCGGATATGAGCCGCGACAGACAGTTTTCTGAAACGGAACTGAAGAAAGCGCAGACGCGTATTGCCGAGATTGACGGGATAATCAAGAAGCTGTATGAAGACAACGTGAGCGGGCGCATAAGCGACGAACGCTTTGACAGCCTTTCACTCTCCTATGAAACGGAACAGAAAGCGTTGAAAGCCAAAGTTGAGAGTTTACAGACGGATGCGAGAACGCTTGCGCGGGAAGATGAAAACCTTGCAAAGTTTATAAGGCTTGTAAAGAAGTACTCCGATATAACTGAACTGAACACGGAAATACTTAACGCTTTTATAGATAAAATCTATATAGGCGAAACGGTACGGACGCCTAAAGGCAAGACGCGGGAAATACGGATAATTTACAAGTTTATAGGCGCGGTCAGCCTGTAAAACTCAACGGGACACTACCAAGACAAGGGCAGATTGAAAAGTCTGCCCAAAAGTGTCCCCAAGAACTCCTTACGAGGATAAGGTTTTTGCCAACAATCGCAAAAACGGGTAAAAATGCACAACATTTTTAGAACAAGCAGGATACCTGCTTTTCTTGTGGGGGATAAGACTAAAAATAACAGAAGGAGGAAAGTTTTAATGGGAAGAAAATATAAACTTACGGAGAGTATAGAACATCGCGCCTACATTCGCGTGGAAGACGAAGACAACTGGAATATGATGAAGGAGGTCGCGGAGTGCAGCGAGCAATACAAAAGCACGAACGCAATAGTCAACGCAGCTTTGACTTATGGACTGCCTCTGCTGCTAAAGGACTTGAAAGGCGAAGTTGAACTGCCGCCAGCGGAAGACATAACGAAAGAGTACAGCGAGTACGAACTTGAACAGATGAATTATTACGGGATGGTCGTGCGCTTAATGAAAGAGCTGATTCTCAACGTGCTCTTATGCAAGTCAATGTGTTCGCAGCTTGTCAATGTGCAGATAGAAGAAGCCGCTG
>JAJPXK010000233.1:0-3948 GCA_021205485.1 Clostridia bacterium
TGAATGAGCCGTTAGAACGAGATGAATATTTAAAAATAATAGATATAATAAGAAATTAACTGGAGAAAATTTTTATGAATGTAAATGATAAAGTTTCAATAAATTTATGCTGTGGCTGCGGGGCTTGTGCCGATATATGCCCCGTTAACGCTATCGATTTAAATTGTAATTCGCCGCTTTGGCATTTATATCCCGAAATAAATGATAAATGTATTAATTGCGGTAAATGTATTTCCGTTTGTCCGCAGCTTAAGGCAAAGCCGGAAAATAACCCTTCGCCTTCAGGATACGCGGTCGTTGCAGAAGATGAAGTAAGAAAAGAAAGCTCTTCTGGCGGTGTATTTTATATACTTGCAGATAAAATTATACAAAAAGGCGGCTATGTGGCAGGCGCCGTATTTGACGAAAATTTTGTAGTAAAGCATATAATAACAGACAGCATAGAAGGCGTAAAAAGGATGCAACACTCTAAATATGTGCAGAGTAATGCGTCTGGCATTTATAAGTCGTCAGAACAAATTTTAAAAGATGGTGGTCTTTTATTGTTTACAGGTACGCCTTGCCAGGTAGCTGCTTTAAAAAGTTATCTCGGTAAAGATTATCCTAACCTTATTACGGTAGATATTTTGTGCCACGGCACGCCGTCGCCGCGGGTGTTTGAACAATACCTTAACGAAAATTTTGATAAATCACAGATAAAAGATATTATATTCAGAAATAAAAATCACAGAAAAGGAGCAACAACCTGTATTACATTTGTAATGAAATCGGGTGAAGAATTATATTCTGAATATTTTGACAATTCTTATACAGATGCCTTTTTCCATGATATTGCAGGAAGACCTATTTGCTTTGAATGTAAGTATGCAGAATTTCCCCGTGTCGGCGAAATTTCTATGGGCGACTTTTGGGGCGCAAAAAATGCAGAAACAGCTATAGATTATCAAAATGGTATATCGTGCGTATTCGTAAACAATCCAAAGGGTGAAGAGCTTTGGAAAGAAGTAGAAAATCAGTTCAAGACGGTAGAAAAACAGCATTCAAATAAAACGTTAATGTCTTGGAACAGGAATAAAGTTAAACTTTCTCATAATCAAAACTACAGGCAGTTGCCAAGGTTTATAAAAAAATATAATTCCCTTTCATCTGCTGTAGACGTAATTAAAAATGACAAATACGAAGTAGGCGTATTCGGCGTTGTAATGAACCCTAACTACGGCGGACTTATAACCTATTATGCCTTATACGAAACTATATCTTCTATGGGGTACAGAACAGTTCTTATTAATAAGCCGACTTATAACAAAGATTCAAAAGCAGTAACCCATTCAACTATATTTTTTAATAAATATTGTAATGTAACAAAACAATACACTCCTGATGAATTATCAAAACTTAATGCCAATATAGATACTTTTGTTTTGGGTTCAGATCAGGTTTGGAATTACAGATTGTTTCATTGCTGGTACAATAATTTGTATTTTGATTTTGTCGACTTCGATAAAAAGAAGATAGCTTATGCCGCTTCTTTTGGCTTAGACAGGCATGTGCCCGATGCCGATAGGGTAGGGCAGGTATCGGCGTTATTCAAAGAATTTGACTATATCGGGGTAAGAGAAAATAAAGGCGTAGATATTCTTAAAAAGAATTATGGCGTTGTCTCTGACTGCGTTTTAGATCCTGTATTTTTGTTGAATAAAGAAAAATATATACAGATTGCAGAAAAGGCTTCTGTCGCAAAAAAGACAAAGGTAAAGCCTTATATTGGATGCTATATTATAGAACCCGCTAATGAATATAGGGTAGAAGTCGTTAAGGCTGTTTGCAAATATAAGCAAATGGAGCCGATTATTATTACTGATGGTAATATGTCGGTATTTGACAAAAAAAATGAATTTTTAAAAAAGCATGGGCTTGCCGCCGAAAAAAATGCTACTATAGAAGACTGGCTTAATATTATAATTAATGCTGATTTTGTTATAACCGATTCTTTCCACGCAAGCAGTTTTTGCATTATTTTTAATAAGCCGTTTATCGTATTGCAAGAACGCTGGGCGCTGTCGCGGCTGCAGACACTAATGGATACATTTTCTCTGCATAACAGATGGCTCAAAATTTCAGATATTAGCGAATTTTCTATCAGCGATGAGTGGTTCGAGCCTTTGCCTGATTCTGTAGGTGAAACGTTACAGGAATTAAAGCAAAAAAACAGGCTTTGGCTCAGGAATTCAATAGAAGGTAGTAAAACGATAGAAAAATATTCTGCTTTTGAGCCGTTATTCGCCAAAGACCGCGCCGAAGATTACTTCTTTTTCTTACTAAAAAACAGAAAAGATTATGTGCTTATAGTATCTTCAGGTAACTTCGATGGTAATATTTACAGCAAAATAGATTTTAAATGCAAATTGAGTTACCTTGATTTGAATGAGTATACAGGTAAAGCCTTTGCTCTTATTTACGATTTCAGTAAAGGAAAATTGCAATTCCGTGGCGGCAAGACAGCTGGCATTGCTTATAATACAGGCGATAAAGAAATAAGATGCCTTGCAGATAATAATTACGAAGGGATAAACAATATTTACGTAAGCGGTAGCCCCAGGCGCGTTGCCAAATTAGATACAAAAGCAGGCGTTACAGTTTCCATTTATTCCAAGACTAAAGGAACCATTTTAGATTCGTTTAAGGTATATCTCGATGATAATATTGCCAAGATTAAAAGACAATAATTTGCTTCATAAATCCCGCCGGCGAAAGTTTTTCGCCGGCGGGATTTTGTGTATCGTGATGTTTCACGTTATTAAATCAGTTGATTTTTTCGCCAGACGGCGCGGGTGGTTTGACGATATATCCGGGGATATCTTTTAAGACAGGGGTAAAGTTACGTAAAAAATTGTTAAGTTTTCTCTCCGTTCGGCGGCTATAGAACTGTTCATCGCTTCGGCGTATCTGCGGCATATGTATAGCCCTAAGCCGTGTTCGTCGTCCGCTCCGCCGTATGGCGAAAACAGGGCGGCGCTGCTCTCGATGCCGTTGCCGTTGTCGGCTACGGTTATAATACACTTGTCCTTCTTTTTCTCTGCCGCGAGCGCAATCTCTGTACAGTCGGAGTGTTCTATGGCGTTTATTATAAGGTTTGTAAGTATAGATTCAAGGCTTTTACGCTTTGCAAATATCATTATATTGGCGGGCGTGTAGTTGAATATAATGCCGTTGGCACTGCAGTCGGGGCCTAAAAGGCCGTAAACTTTATCTGTAATCTCTGAGCAGTCAAAAGTCTCGGCTTCCTCGGCTATGTAGTTTATTTTTGAGTACCGCGATAGCTCGTCCAGCGAATGGCCTAATTCCTGCGTTTTGCTCTGTAAAATGCCGATAGTCTTCATGTTTTCAGCGTCTCTTTCCCTCGCGGAGAGGGTGGCGAGGAATTTATCCATGGCTTTTACGGGTTTGCGCATATCGTGAGATACAAACCGCAGCAGATCTTCCCGCTCGTCGAGCATGGTCTGCAGCGAATTGGTCTGCGCCTCAACTTCTTTTTTAAGGTTTTTGGTGTAATTTACCGAAGCTCTTTCCATCTTGACAAACTCGCTGCAGCCTATGCATATTATAAGCAAAAGCATCATAAAACACAGCCAGTTTGACGGCGATAAAAAGTTAGACGTGTCCTGCACAAGCGATATGTACAGCAAAAATACCGACGAAGCCGTGGCCGAAAGGGCGTTCAGATTCCTTATTTTACGCGCCGCGTTGATAACCTGCACAGCTATGGTGGCGGCGGCGAGTACGCAGCCGATAATTCTCGCGGTTACGTTTAAGGCGACAAGGTTATACCAGGGATACAATAGTCCTAAAATTATACAAACCGCCGCAAGGACAGACATAGGTATTCTGAGGTCAAGCTTTTTTATCTTCAGCTTGCACGACAGGGCCGCCGAAAGGGCTATAACGCCT
>JAJPXK010000233.1:3958-4942 GCA_021205485.1 Clostridia bacterium
CCGTAAGGGCGTAGCGGCACGAATGGTACAGGAATATGCCGAAAGAAAGAAGAAGGGGCGGCATAAAACTCGCCGTGCGTTTAAGTATGCAGATAAATATAAAAAAGGCAAACACGAGTATGCCCGCGGCGGCTATCGGGAAGTGTATGGTAGAGTTGTTGCTCACGGCGGTTTTTACCGCCGATTCCTCGCCTATTAAAACGTTGCCTAAAATCCCCGAGATTGCGCAGGAACTTTCGTAGTGAATGGTTACAACGCAGCCGTCCGTTACGCTGTCGCCCGTCAGCTTTTCGCGGTCGTTTTTTAATGAAAGGGTGATAAGGGAGGGGGACGTTCCGTCGGTGTGAGTTTCGCTGACAAGCTCCTTTTCGCTGAAGTAGCTGAAGTCGTAGCCCTCTATTGAGCCTATCTGCTCTGTAAGGGCGTAGTTTACGTAGATATTGCAGGAGGAAAACACCGCGGGTATGTACAATGTTACTTTCCAGTACAGCCCGTCGGAAAAACGGTCTAAAGAAGCCGCTTTTTCTTCAAAATCCTCGTCGGTAGGGTCAAGGTTCTTCAAAAGTATTTTAATTGTCCCCGTTTTTGTTCTGCCCGTGCCTGTGTTTACCACATATCCGCCCGTTTCGGTATATATTTCGTCCGCGTAGTTAAACGCCGTAACGGTATTTACCGTGCCTATATCCTCTATAGAAACGGCGTAAATTGTGCTTCCGTCCGAGCCGTTTTCGCTGTAATACGGCATAGGCAGTATGGCGTTTAACGATGTAACCTGTTCAGAGATTACGTTCAGCTCTTCCGGGGCGCAAGCCGCGTCCGCCGCGGCGAAGCCAATAGCCATTACGGCAAAAATTATAAATGTCGCCGCCGTTAACACAAGGCTTAAATGGCGGGAGAGCAAATTTTTTAAGTTTTGGAAATTCATTAGCGTTTGGGGGGGGGGGGGGGGGGGGGGGGGGGGGGGGGGGGGGGGGGGGGGGGGGG
>JAJPXK010000164.1 GCA_021205485.1 Clostridia bacterium
GAAAAGCTTTGGAGCTTACAAAGATGAAGCGTTCCGCCTTTTATTACCATTTGCGTAGATTAAAGCAATTCGGCGTAATCCAGCGGGCGGAGTAAATATAAAAACAAGAGAGAAAAATAGGGGAAAAACCTTTTTTGAAATATATCGCAAAGGAGATGTTTTATGGAAAAAACGGAAGCGTTGGTCTCAATCGTTATGCCTATGTATAACCAGCAGGATTATATAGTCAGGTGCCTTGCCAGCGTACAAAAACAAAGCTTGCAGAACATAGAGATAATAGTCGTAAACGACGGGTCTACAGACGATTCGCTGTCGATAGTCAAAAAGATGGCGGCGAAAGACGGCAGGGTACAAATTGTAGACAAGCCTAACACGGGATACGGCAACAGCGTAAATATAGGCATAAGCAAAGCCTCTGGCAAGTATATCGGTATAGTAGAGACGGATGACTTTGTATCTCCTGCGATGTTTGAAACTTTATATAACCTGTCGGAAGACGGTACGGTAGACGTTATAAAGGGCAACTTTTATAATTTCTATGAAAATAACGGCAAAGAGGATTATTTTGCGAACGACGAAAGGCGGGATATGCCGGATGTGGCGGAAAGCTTTACCATAAGGCAATATCCTCAGATATTATGGGGCCATCCTTCTGTATGGAGCGGAATATACAGAAGAGAATTTCTTAAAGAAAACGATATAAAGTTTGAAGAAGTGAAAGGCGGCGGCTGGGTAGACAATCCTTTCTTTTTTGAAACGTTGTGCAAAGCTTCAAAAGTAAAATGGACAAAAGAGCCGCTTTATTATTACAGAAAGACCAATATGAGTTCGTCGTCAAACGGAATAGTAAACCCTGATCTTCCGTTCGACAGAATGAACGACAATCTTGACGTTGTAGAGGGAACGAAGTATACCGACGACGTAACCCTTAAATATTTGTATTCTAGGGCGCTGATGTATACAACGGGCGCGCTTAAAGAATGCGGTTACGAAACGAATTATAAACTAATAGATACAAAAGCGAAGAATTTGCTGCAGCGTTGCGATGTTCGAATTTTCGAAAAATATTTCAATACGCGCGATATGTATAATTATTATTCGTTCGCGTCGCCGATAAAGACTATAAACGACAGTTTTCCTAAAATATTGATATATAACTGGCTGCCTTACGATAATCCGCAGAAACTCGGCGGCGGCGTTACGATATACTGCCAGAATCTTATAAAAACCATGCTTAAAAAATATCCGTTCGCGCAGATATACTTTTTGTCGAGCGGCTGGGCGTACAGCGCGGAGAGAATAGAAACGTATGTAAGACGCATAGGCAGCGCGTACGGCGACAGATGCAAGCAGTACGAAGTAGTAAATTCGCCCGTGCCGGCCGCGGTAGACACTCTCTTCGTAAATCCTTTGGTCGCGCTTGAAAATCCTGAATTAAAGGCGACGATAAAACAGTTCATTGACGAAAACGGTCCTTTCGCAGCGATACATTTCAACAATATAGAGGGGCTTTCTTTCGACGTTCTCGATTTAAAAGAAGATTATCCCGATACGCGGTTTGTTTATTCGATACATAACTATGTTCCGATGTGTCTTACAGGTTTTTATTACCAGCGTCACAACCATTGCAACTGCAATCCGGGGCATACGGCGTTGGACTGCATGCAATGCACAAGGGTGGCTATAAAAGAGGACATCGCGGACGAAATATACGAACGCGGCAGTTTCAATGTCCCTGAGGAAAAACGTTGCAGCAAAAAGTTCTGGACAAAAAAATTCGGCTTCGACAGGCTGGACGAGGACGTGTCGGAAAAAGAAGTGCTTAAGTTTTCGCGTGCGGCCACCGAAAAAATCAATAAAAATTGCGACAGCATACTGGCGGTATCTAAACGCGTATATGATATAGCCGTGCAAAACGGCTTTGACGCAGAAAAGACGAAGGTATCGTATATAGGAACGGCGATAGCCGAACGTCAGGTAGGCAAATCACTGTACAAGCCCGAAAACGGCCTTAAAATAGTTTTCCTCGGCAACAGCATAAGCTACGAGGAAAAGGGATATCCGTTCCTTTTAGACGCTTTGAGCGAGCTTGAAAAGAAATACGCTTCTCGTATAGATCTGGTCCTTACGGTACGCGAACGCGAACACGGCGAAATATATCAGATGCTCAAAAAGTTCAGGTCGGTAAAAGTAATAAACGGCTATACGCACGAGGATTTGCCAAAAATATTCGAAGGCTGCAATTTAAGTCTTGTACCTGTTTTATGGGAAGACAACCTTCCGCAGATAGCGATAGAGTCGGTGGCGTTCGGCGTGCCCGTGCTCGCCAGCGATTGCGGCGGAGCGTCCGAACTTTGCTCCGACGGAATGTTTAAATTCCGCGGCGGAGACAAGGAAGATTTAATCGCCAAAATAAAGCATTTTGTGGATAACCCTCAGGACCTTGAAAAATATTGGGCGGGGCACAACGGGCTTACAACGATGAGCATGCACCTGGAAGATATTTTAGGGTACTACGGTTTGCCGCAGAATCCCGAACCCGTACAGGTAGGGTTGCAGGATTACGCATATCTTTTAATGCAGAACGAGTTTTTGTGCGAACATATGGACTTTAACGGCGCGTCCCGCGGCGAGTTGCAGAGGGAGATAGATAATTTAAGAAAAGAAAACGACAACTTGCGTCAGGAATCAGAAGGATATAAGGCTAAATTGGCGAAATTAGATAAAGTCTGCCCGCCCGATTCCTTTCGCCGCAAAGTGACAAAAAAACTTTTTAAATTTTAAACGGTGCTTTTGAATGGAAGAATTGACTGTAACAGAAAAAATGCCTGACGATAAAATACATGTCTCCATATTAGGTAGTTGTATATTGCGGGATACCATAGGCTATTACCATGAAGGCGAGAAATTTATTGTTGACAGGTTTGTGCAGGATATAAGTCCGCTAACCGTTGTTGGCGATTCGCCGCTTTTAAAACCGCTTGGCGATTTTATTTACGAATCACAGGTGTTAATGAGCGGTAAACCAATCAGTAATTTTGGCAAGAGAAATATAACCTTAGATTTAGAAAAAACTACAATTCAATATGTTTCAGAATCTCATTCAAAATGGCTTTTGATCGATGCTGTTTGTTTAAGGAAAGTAATATTGAAATATCAAGCGGGTAATATTTCGTTAGCGACATCGGGGATAAAGCCATTTCAGCCATTGCTGGATTTACTCTCAAAGGAAGGCTATTTATCGACATATAAAGATATTGTTCAGCCGCAAAATATGCAAGATAAGGAGTTTTATGGCTTATTAGATAAGTTTGTTGAAAAACTAAAAGAGATTTATCCACAAGATAAGGTTATCCTGTTCAATGTTCGTGCGACAAAGTATTGCGCTATGCGTGACGGAACGATAAATAATTTTACATTTATAGAGTATTATAATGCGGTATATAAAGGATATGATTACCTTTTATCCAAACTTCCTTATATTCATATAATTGATTATCCTGTAAATATATTAAGCGATGAAAATCATAAATGGGGTCGAGCAGACTTGCATTATGTGCGGGAATATTATGATTACGCTTATGCCGCACTGGAAAAGATTTGTGGGGGGGGTACCCCTCGCTTGAAGAAGAGAAAGCCGATTTAAACAAATTAAGGGCGCAATATGAGCGAATCATTGACGAAAAGTACAAGCCTTACTTTGTAAAGACAATCAACGGATATTCGCAATATAAAACCATGTACGAAAATCTTGCGGAAAGCTATTCAAAGCGTAGCGATTATTTTTATAATCGGATTTTTGTGGAAAACAGTCAGGACGAGTTTTTAAGGCAGGAAAGCGATTTGTTGCGGTACGTAAAAATATTAGAGCAAATCAAAAGCAAGTATTTAATAGTTCTCGCGGTAAAAGATACTGCAGGCAACTGTCTTACAACTGCTGAGGTGAATGCCGTAAAAGCGTTAGGCTTTACTAAGTTAAATACAAAGCCGCAGAATATGTACGTTGGCGTTACATTCAATAAAAAAGTTTTATGCGATAAATGTGGCGAAGAGCGTTGGCAACCTGTAGAAGTAATGATAAATGACCAAATTGAAAGTATGGATATTAAACTTTCAAGCATGGCTTGGCAGCATGGCAACAAGGCAGAAATTATTATAAACGGTACAGACTATGCTGTAAATATCCGCGGATTAAACTTTGTTGTATTCGATACGGAAAACAATAAACTAATAGACTCTGCGGCGTTTGACTATCATTCGCCGAATAGAGTTTGTAGGCATAAATTAATCGAGATAGATTAGTAATAATGTGATAGGAATCTATACATTTAAGCAGGACATTTTATTTATGGAAGAATTAAAATTTATAGAAGATATAAGGTGCGAATATAGCTTGATGAACTATGTTCAGATTTTAAGCAAATTAAAAGATAATTGTCTTATAATTCTTGTGGTAAAAGATACCGCTGGTAATTGCCTTACTTCAGAAGAAGTTGATGCTATAAAAACTTTGGGATTTACTAACTTAAATACGAAACCTCAGAATATGTATTGCGGAGTGTTGTATGGAGGAAAGGTTCTTTGTAATGAATGTGGCAAAGAACGATGGCAACCTGTTGATGTTACGTTATCGGGGCAAATTTATAATTATGAAATTGAGCTTTCAAGTATGGCCTGGCAACATGGCAACAAGGCTGAAGTTATAATAAACGGAACAGACTATGCCGTTAATATACGTGGGTTAAATTTTGTAGTATATGATACAGAAAAAAAAGCTTTAATAGATTCTGTGGCATTTGATTACCACACAGAAAACAGACAATGTAAACATAAACAATTTAACAATGATATATCGGGAGGCAATCATAAAGTGACAATTAGAAATAGTCTTATCAAAAT
>JAJPXK010000203.1 GCA_021205485.1 Clostridia bacterium
CTGCACAAGTATTAAAAAGTTTCTATTTATATTCTAGGGGACCTCCAATTTTTCTCTTGATTTCATTAGTTCCGTATGGTATACTAATAGCACAAAACAATTTATATTGTGTATGAAAGGAGAAAAAATATGAGACCTAAGAAAAAAGATGAGTATAGCGAAATCTATAGCGATTCAACAAATCAAGATGATGAGTATGAAGACAATTACGAGGCTACAAGAGATTTGTTAGGTTACGATCCACCCGAATGCCCTCAATGCGGAACTATAATGAAGGTTCGTTTCAGTGATAATAATTTCAAATGTCCTAATTGCGGATATTCTGTAGATGAAGAAGATCTGGAAGATGAACTCGATTCGTTTGATAATTTTAGCGATTGCTACTCTGGCAATGGTGGTAATCCAAAATGCGAAAATTGCGGTGCGGAGATGGAGTATAGTTATCAACGCCATAAGTTTATGTGCCCTATCTGTCATGAAACGATGGAAGAGTCTGACTGGGAACTTGCTAATGAATATGATGACTACGATGACCATTATTCAAGTGATATTCAGGACGATGAAAAACCTGATGTGTGCGAAACATGCGACGGTCCGTACCCTGATTGTGTCGATGGATGCAAACTAATTAAATAAATTCAATATGTAGCCAATAAAGGCCTGTACTTTTTAGTATGGGCTTTTATTTTTTGTTCGCGAAAAAAACATTCCCTTTTATGGAGAGAATAAGAAATAAAACAGTTTTCTCTGATTCTTGTTGGAGGAACTTTATGCTCGAAAATAAGTTTAAAACGAAATTAATAAATGAACTATACAACTTATTTCCGGGTTGTTTTATATTTCATTTGAATCCGAATGAATATCAAGGATTACCAGACCTATTAATTCTTTACAAGGATAAATGGGCTGCCTTGGAAGGGAAGAAGTGTAAGACGTCGAGTCATCGTCCGAACCAAGATTACTATGTTGAGTTGCTGAACAAAATGTCGTATGCGGCATTTATTTATCCTGAAAATAAAGAGGAAATTTTAAATGAACTTCAACAAACATTCAAATCTTGAAGGGCAGCATGCGTTTCTTGGCGCATCCAAATACCATTGGATTAATTATGACAAGGAAAAGCTTGTTGATATTTACAATGCTTTTCTTGCTGCTCAAAGAGGAACGGAGTTACACGAGTTTGCTGCTAAATGTATTAAATTAAGGCAGAAACTTCCTAAATCACAAAAGACTCTTAATATGTATGTAAACGATGCAATCGGCTTTAGAATGCAGCCAGAACAAATTTTATATTATTCTGAATACTGCTTCGGAACCGCTGATGCAATCTGTTTTAGAAACAACGTATTAAGAATCCATGACTACAAGTCAGGAGCTGTAAAGGCTCATATAGAACAGCTTAGAATTTATGCTGCTTTATTTTGTATAGAGTATAGCGTAAATCCAGCTAATATAGAGATTGAATTAAGGATATATCAATCAGATGATATCACGATAGATAATCCGACAGTAGAAGACATTGTTCCAATAATGGACAAAATTATTTCGTTTGACAAAGTTTTAAGAAGACAAGCAATGCTGGAGGAAAAATCATGAAAAAAGAATCTATCACTGATATTATCAAATCAATAGTTGCTCATTGTGTCGAAGATGGTAACGATGAGTTGAAGCATTATGGTACGAAGTATCACTCAGGAAGATATCCTTGGGGTTCTGGTGAAGACCCTTATCAACACAGCGGAGATTTATTAAGCCGTATTGATAATTTGAAAAAACAAGGATTAAGCGAAGTGCAGATAGCTGAAGCACTACATATCGTTAACGATAAAGGTGAGCCTTCTACAAGCAGGTTGAGAATACAAAAATCTTTAGCTACTTATGAAAGGCGTGCTAATCTTGTTGCATCGGCAAAAAGCTTAAGAGATGATGGCTTAAACTATTCTGAGATAGGTAGAAAACTTGGAATAAACGAGTCAACAGTAAGGTCATTATTGAACAGTGACTCTGAGGCTAAAATGAATGCTTCTAAAAAGACTGCTGATTTCTTAAAAGAGCAGGTTGACAAATATGGAATGATAGATGTCGGCAAGGGGGTAGAACATCAATTAGGCGTTTCTAATGGGAAGCTGCAGAATGCACTTTATATTTTGGAATTAGAAGGGTATGAAGTGTATGGAGGCAGAGTTCCTCAGATTAACAATCCTGAACAGCAGACAACTATCAAGGTCCTTTGTAAACCGGGTACGGAACATAAAGAAATTTATGACTATTCTAAAGTACACTCTGTGCAGGAAAATTATATTTCATATGACAATGGCGAAAGCTTCAAACCTGCTTTTACATATCCTAAAAGTTTAGATTCAAGTCGTTTAGCTGTTAGATATAAAGAAGACGGCGGCTCAGAAAAGGATGGTCTGATAGAAATCAGAAGAGGTGTGGATGATTTATCATTAGGTAACAGTCACTATGCACAGGTTCGGATATTAGTAGACGATACTCATTATCTGAAAGGTATGGCTGTATATTCTGATGATTTACCTGATGGTGTGGACGTTATGTTTAATACCAACAAGGCTAAAGGTACGCCTGTTTGTGGTTCTAAAGACAATACTGTTTTAAAGACTATAAAAAGCGACCCCGATAATCCTTTCGGTGCATTAGTCAAAGAACATGGTGGACAGAGCTATTATATTGATAGCACAGGCAAAGAACAGTTGTCGCTCATTAATAAAACCAGAGAAGAAGGAGATTGGGAAGATTGGGAAGATACCCTTCCGAGTCAGTTCCTTGGCAAGCAGAATCTCTCTATGATTCAGAAACAGTTGAAATTAACTGAATCTGATAAGGTAGCTGAGTTTGATGAAATTAAATCTCTTACCAATCCAACAATTAAAAGGGTGTTGCTTGGAGATTTTGCTGATGACTGCGATAAAGCTGCAGAACATTTGCAGGCAGCCGCCTTACCTAATCAGAAGTGGCATGTTATATTACCCGTACCTTCGATGAAGGATACAGAAATATATGCACCACAGTATGAAGACGGAAGTAAGGTTGCCCTTGTCAGATATCCTCATGCAGGAACTTTTGAAATTCCTATTTTAACAGTAAACAACAAACAGCCGGATGCAGTTAAAATGATTAGTCCTTCAAGTATCGATGCTGTAGGAATCAATAGCAAGGTTGCTACGAGATTATCGGGTGCGGACTTCGATGGCGATACAGTTATGCTTATTCCAACTACAGGCAATGGAAAGAATAATAAAATTAATATTACGTCCACACCTGCTTTAAGGGGGCTTGAAGGATTCGATCCGAAAGATGCCTATCCTGCACAACCCGGAATGCGTATAATGACAAGAACTAATATGGAGATGGGAAAAATTTCTAATCTCATAACTGATATGACTCTTCAAGGTGCATCCACAGAAGAGCTAACAAGAGCTGTTAAACACAGTATGGTTGTCATTGATGCGGAGAAACACCATCTGAACTATCGTTTGAGTGAGCAAGAGAACGGTATAAAAGAACTTGCAGCAAAGTACCAAAACGGTGGCGGTGCATCTACATTACTTTCCAGAGCCAAGTCTCAGGAGCTTGTCGATGAAAGAAAACAATCTTATACAATAGACCCTGAGACAGGCAAGAAAATCTACACCTATACAGGTCGTACTTACTCGAAAGCAGAAGTGCCGGGGGTATCAGGTAAAGTAAATGTGGTCGAAAAAGATGGTAAGAATTATTACAAAGATCCTACAACTAATGAGTATGTAGAGTTACCCGCAACAGCAAAGATTATTACTGTTACTGCAACATCGCAGAGTACTAAGATGATGGAGACGGATGATGCCTTTACTCTTGTATCAACAGCTAATACACCACAAGAAAGAGCATATGCCAGCTATGCTAATAAAATGAAAGCTTTAGCTAACGAAGCTCGATTAGAATTGCTTGATACTGGTAGACTGACCTATTCAGCATCAGCAAAGCAGACCTATCAGGAAGAAGTAAATCATTTGACGGCACAGCTCAATGTATCTCTAATGAACGCCCCTAGGGAGCGGAGGGCTCAGCTATTAGCTAACTCCCGTGCCCTTGCAAAAGAGCAAGCTAACCCCGACCTGACTAAAAAAGAAAAGAAAAAGATTAGACAACAGGAAT
Organism: Clostridia bacterium; assembly: GCA_021205485.1. GTDB lineage: Bacteria > Bacillota > Clostridia > Christensenellales > Borkfalkiaceae > Coproplasma. The sequence goes on from JAJPXK010000203.1 coordinate 4,159, forward strand.
TAACAAGGGCTAGGCAGGAGGTTGGGGCAAAGCGTACCACCATCTCCATAAGTGACCGTGAGTGGGAGGCTATACAAGCTGGGGCTATAACAGATAGTAAACTGACTCAGATACTTCGTTTTGCTGACCAAGACCAGTTCAAACAGCGTGCATTGCCTAGACAAACGACAACTTTGAGTACAGCTAAGATTGCAAAGATTAGAGCAATGAATGCATCTGGCTACACACTTGAGCAGATGGCAAGGTCAGTTGGTGTATCCACATCTACTATCAGAAAATACATTAATGGGGAGGGTTAAGCATTTGGAAGGTAGAAGAGTATCCATTACAACATTTGACAATCCATACGACCCCTTCACACAATTTAACCAGTGGTTCTTCTTTGATGTAGAAAAGGGTTACAATACTTGTCAATTGTTAGCAAGAATTGCAAATACTTCTGATTCGTTATCTGATGAAGAAAATGAAATAGAAATGGAAGAGGCAATTGACCAAATAATTAAATACGATTTTATGAATGTATACAAAAAGATTGTAAAACAGGCATAAAGCGGAAAGTGAAAGGTATGGGGGTGTCTCGCCAAAAGCACCCCCTATGCCTATCGCGGCGGTCTTTGAAATTTCTCCGGGGGGAAATTTTAGAGACCTTATATCAGACGGGTGGGCGGTACTTTATGAGAGGGAATGTCAAATCAATCAATTGTTTTTTGTTTTTTTTTAATTTTTTCCTCCTTTCAGAT
>JAJPXK010000223.1 GCA_021205485.1 Clostridia bacterium
GGCCATGCTCCCCTACCTTGACAATGTGTACTTTAACCCTTCATCGCTGTACTCGGCGGGGCAGGGGGCGAAGGAGGCTTTGGAGGCGGCGAGGGAGACTATAGCGAAATGCCTCAACGCCGACCCTAAAGAAATTTATTTTACCTCTTGCGGAAGCGAAAGCGACAACCAGGCGATACGCTCGGCCGCGGCAAACGGCGCCGTTAAGGGCAAAAAACACATAATATCCACGGCGTTTGAACACCACGCCGTGCTTCATACATTGAATAAACTCAGGCAGGAAGGCTTTGAAATTACCCTTCTTGACGTGCATGAAAACGGCATGGTAACGCCCGAACAGGTAAAGGCGGCCATCCGCCCCGATACGGCTTTAGTTACAATTATGTACGCCAATAACGAGATTGGCACAGTCCAGCCTATACGCGAAATAGGCGAGGTGTGCCGCAATGCGGGCGTTGTGTTCCATACCGACGCCGTGCAGGCCGTAGGGCATATCCCCGTAGACGTAAAGGCCGACAATGTGGACATGCTGTCTCTTTCGGCTCACAAATTCCACGGGCCTAAGGGCGTAGGCGTTCTCTATTGCCGCAGGGGAGTGCCCCTTCGTTCGTTTATAGAGGGCGGGGCGCAGGAACGCGGCAAGAGGGCCGGCACCGAAAATGTCGCCTCTATCTGCGCTATGGCGGCGGCTTTGAAAGAGTCGTGCGAGCATCTGGAAGAAAACGCCGCAAAGCTTTGCCGTATGCGCGACAGGATAATAGAGAACCTTACGGGGATAGAACATTCCCGCCTGAACGGCGACAGGGAACACAGGCTCCCCGGCACGGTAAATATGTGCTTCGAGGGGATAGAGGGCGAAAGCCTGCTGCTGCTTCTTGACGCCAAGGGTATATGCGCGTCGTCAGGTTCGGCCTGCACGTCGGGTTCGTTAGACCCCTCGCACGTGCTTTTAGCTATAGGACTGCCGCACGAGGTGGCGCACGGGTCGCTGCGTTTAAGCCTTTCGGAATACAATACCGACGAAGACGTAGACAGGATTATCGCGGCGGTGCCGCCTATCGTGGATTATCTCCGCAGCATTTCCCCCGTATGGGATTCCCTTACGAAGGGCGAGACACCTCACCTGATTTAAATCGGCTTATTTAACAGAGTTAATGGTAATTGCCCCCGCAATATGCCTAAACTATTTGATAAATACAGAATCCTTACAGCGTCCCCTGGCAGGGGAAGAGGGCCACATTGTGGCGAAGGGGTTCAAAGATATTTCAATAAATTTACATTTTAAGGAGTTTTATTATGGCGCTTTACAGCGAAAAGGTAATGGATCACTTCACTAATCCCCGCAATGTAGGCAAAATCGACGATGCCGACGGCGTAGGCGAGGTAGGCAACGCAAAATGCGGCGATATAATGAAGATATATCTTAAAATTGAAAACGATATAATTGTAGACGTAAAATTCAACACGTTCGGCTGCGCCAGCGCGATAGCCTCCAGCTCTATGGCTACGGAACTTATAAAGGGCAAGCCCCTTTCGCAGGCGCTGGAGCTTACAAACAAGGCCGTCGCCGAGGCGTTGGACGGCCTCCCCGCGTATAAAATGCACTGTTCGGTGCTTGCGGAAGAAGCCATCAGGGCCGCCATTAAGGATTATTACGACAAAAACGGCATAGAGTACGACAAGTCGCAATTCCCCGACGAAGCTTCGGAAGAGGAGCTTCATTCTCACGAAGAAGACTGATATTTCGGGCATATTGCACTGCCAATTTTATAATTTTGTTTTTAAGCCGCAGCTTTGCTGCGGCTTTTTGCAAGGGATTTTTGTGACTGCGTGCTACGCACTCCGTTTTGCACCATATAATCAGTAAACCCCTCAGGCCTTATGGTCAGCTCCCCTAATAGGGGAGCCTTAACTAAGGTATGCAAAGTTTCGGGCTATGCACTCACACAGAGTGACAGAATAAATTATCTTCCCCTTGAGGGTAGCCTTATGGCGCCATGTCATCCTGAGTGCAACGCATTAATTTTTAAAGCAAATTCAAAAAATACTTATTGACATAAAGGCGTTTACAATTTATAATTATAGTGTACAAGTTTATTTCCTTAAGGAGCATTAAAGATGGCTGATAAAAAGAACAAATACAAGTTTGAAACCATAGCCTTGCCCGCAGGGCAGCAGCAACCCGACCCTGCGAGGGACGCCAGGGCGGTACCTATATATATGACAACTTCGTACGTCTTTAAAGACAGCGCGCAGGCTGCGGCGAGGTTCGCCCTGGAGGAGGACGGCAATATCTACACCCGCCTCGGCAACCCTACTTCGGACGTATTTGAAAAACGTATGGCGGCCCTGGAGGGCGGCGTAGGCGCCTTAGCTGTGGCGAGCGGTTCGGCCGCCATAACTTACGCCATACAAAATATCGCTACGGCGGGCGACCATGTTGTCGCGGCGAGCAACCTCTACGGCGGCACAACCAACCTTTTAGGCGTTACCCTCCCCGAGCAGGGCATTACGGCCACCTTTGTAGACCAGACCGACCCCGAAAATTTCCGCAAGGCCATACAGCCTAACACAAAGCTCATCTACGCCGAAACTATGGGCAACCCTAACTCTGACCTCATAGATTTAGAGGCCATAGCCAAAATAGCTCACGAAAACGGCATCCCCTTTATTGTGGACAACACCTTCGCCACCCCCTACCTTATAAGGCCTATAGAGTACGGGGCGGATATCGTCGTTCATTCCGCAACCAAGTTTATAGGCGGGCACGGCACGGCTATGGGCGGCGTAGTGGTAGACGGCGGCAAGTTCGACTGGACGCAGAACGACAAATTCCCCGGCATAACCAAGCCTAACCCCGCATATCACGGCATAGTATTTTCCGACGTGTGCGGAAACGCCGCCTACATAACAAAGATGCGTACAACCATTTTAAGGGACCAGGGCGCCGTAATTTCTCCCTTCAACTCTTTCCTTTTGTTGCAGGGGATAGAGACACTGTCGCTTCGTGTTGAACGCCATACCGAAAACGCCCTGAAGGTGGTTGAATTTTTAAAGGACCACCCTATGGTAGAGAGGGTAAACCACCCGTCGCTCGCCGAGGGCAGGGCCAAAGAGCTTTACGACAAATATTTGCCTGACGGCGGCGGTTCTATCTTCAGTTTTGAGATGAAGGGCGGCAAGGAGAAGGCGATAGAATTTACCGAAAGTTTACAGCTTTTTTCCCTTCTTGCGAACGTAGCAGACGTAAAATCGCTTGTAATACACCCCGCGTCGACCACTCATTCGCAGCTTGACGAAGAGGGCTTAAAGGCGAGCGGAATATCTTCAGCCACGGTAAGGCTCTCTATCGGCACCGAGCATATAGACGATATCATTGCCGACTTAAAACAGGGGCTTGACAAGGTTGCAAACCATACAAAGTCGCTTGTAAGAGTGCCTTTAAAAATAAAAGAGTGATTTCCGGGAATTTAAAAAGCAGGGTTTTGTCAAACGCCGAAAAAGCCAAGAAGTACATAGACGGGCTTACGATAAATTCTCCGGTGAACATTCCCGAAAAGGTGATAGAGGGCGACAGCTTTTTTACCTGGGATAACGAAAAGCGGTCTGTTTTAAGCCAGCCGTACCTTTTCCAGTGGAGCTATTATAACGGCGTCGTGTTTGAAGGGCTGTACGATATATACCTTGCAAACGGCGAAGAAAAGTATAAGACTTACGCGAAAAGGTATCTCGATCTGTTGATAGATGAAGGCGGACTTATATTCCGCAGGGCGGGGTACGTAAATTGTCACGGCGCCGACTGCTACAAAACGGCCGCCCTGTTGAGTCGTTTCGCTGGTTGTAACAAAAACTATGACAACGTTTTGAGGGCGTTGTACGAGGATCTGACAAGCGAAAATAAGCAAAACGACGACGGCAAGGCGATATGTAAGGACTTTGCCGAAAGTTCGCTCGGCGGCAACTTCTGGCACACCTGGCGGGGGTGCAGGCCGCCTAAAAGGTACAAGCTCTGGCTGGACGGTATATATATGATTCAGCCGTTTTTGGCAAGATATTCGGTGTTTTGCGGCGATAATTCGCAGGCCGAAAAGATCGCCCGCCGCATAAAATACGTGGCGGAAAATATGCGCTCGCCCGTCGGGTTATACTTCCACGCCGCAAACGGCGGGGGAGATAACTGCCCGTATTTCTGGACGAGGGCTTCGGGCTGGTACGCCATGGCTCTTGTCGATGTAGCAGAGGCGTTTACAGGTGTAAACGGTTATGTTACAACAGTCTGCGGCGACGCTTTAAAGGCGTTTACGGACGGCATTTTAAAGTACCGCATGGCAAACGGCATGTATTTGAACCTTACCGACAGGCCAGAATCTTTTACCAACCGCGGCGAGACAAGCGGAACTTCTATGATAGTTTATTCCCTTTTAAAGGGCGTAAGGCTCGGCCTTTTGGATGAAAGTTACATTCAGCCCGCCCTTGAAAGTTTTTGCGGCGTGTGCGAAAGCAAGCTGTCTTGCGAGGGGCTTAAGGACATCTACTTTAAGGCGAGCGCCAACGGTGAAAACAACTACGAAAACGCCGCCGACTACCTTACCGACGAAGGCAAGGGCGTCGGGCCATTTATAATGGCGTATTCCGAAGCTCTGAGGCTTATTTAATTGAATTTTACGGGGCGGCTTCAGCCGCCCTGAACTTTACGCTATGTTATAGTTTAAAACTATATTATATAATATAAAACTAAAATAACGGATAACAGGGGCCGCCGCTTGCAATTACGGCCATAAT
>JAJPXK010000111.1 GCA_021205485.1 Clostridia bacterium
TTATTGGAGTGATGTCGAAAAAAACCGCAAGAATCCTCCTAAATTAGAAAAATTAGAGTTACTGGCAAAGTATTTATTGTTATCGGATGAAGATAAAATAATCATGTTTGATCTTGCTGGAAAAAAACGTGATACTGTTGCTCCAGATATACCTGAATATATAAAAGAAAATGACTATGTTGTTTCGGCATTAAGAACGGTGAGAGATTTAGGAGCCAATAAAGAGGATTGGGATAAATTTGTTGAAGATTTAAAAAAGAGAAAAGGATAAAATTACGGAGGTAGAATGTATAAACCGTATTTGAAGAAAAAAAGCAATGGCTTGCCTATATTATCAAAGGAAGAAATAAACAGTATGTGTGAAAGATTTATTTCTGAATTTCAGCCTGATGCTTTAGTTAATCCTCAACCAATAGATATTGAAATGTTTGCAGAAGGTTACTTAAATATAACTGTAGACTATTTCTATCTTTCTCATAATTTATGTATATATGGGGCTACTGTATTTAATGATACAAACAAAATGATAATATATGATCCTGAAAAAAATGAAGCAGATTACATTCATGTCAGTGCCATGACGATTATTTTAGATTGTAGATTGGTTACAGATGCTAGATATGAGCATTTGGGGAGAATGACAATGGGGCATGAATGTGGTCATGCGATAATGCATACATCATTATATTATCGCAATCCAGATCAATTATCAATGTTTGATGTAGCAGGAAATTCACCTATCATTAAATGTCGTATAAACGAATCGCCTTTAAATAGTAAATTTTTTAAAACAGACGAAGAATGGGTGGAGTGGCAAGCCAATTATTTTGCGTCTGCATTGCTTATGCCTAAAACACCATTATTAAAATTGGCGAGAGAATTAAAAAGTGAACTATCTCACACGAGGTTAAGCCAATTACAGATAGAGGATATATTATCACAATCAGTTTCAGATACTTTTAATGTTTCTAAAGCAGCAGCTGTATCCAGATTGAAAAACTTAATGTGTATATAATTTTATAAATACAAGAGTTTAAAGCAAATCAATTTGCTTTAAATTTTACATATAGTGTAAACCATTTGGCTTACAAAAAAATAAATTAAGAGGAGGTTTACGAGAGGAGGTTTACGAATGTCTATTAAAAGAACAGAAATTAAATGTCCTTTATGCGGACAAAAGTTGATCAAGGCGCGACTTTGTAAAGAAGTTGAACTTGAATGCCACGAATGCGGCGCATCGCTACTTATTACAAAAGATGAAGACAGCTCTTGTAGTGTCAGCGCCAGACCGCAGGGCTCCATAGCGAATTAAGGCTATATAATTAAGTTGTAAACGCATTAAGATAGTGGACAGAGGCAGTATAGAACCATAAGTCCGAACTGCACTTCTTGATGTAAGTTGTAAGAAACCGAAGCTATCCGTAAAAGGAAGTTATCCACGCCTTGCAAAACTCTGCTCTGATAAACGGGGCAAATAAGAAGACCTAAAAATTAAATAAATACACGCACCGAGATAGCGGACAGAGGCAGTATAGAACCATAAGACCGAACTGCGCTGCTTTGTGTAAGTTGTAAGAAACAGAAGTTATCTGTGAAAAGAAGCTATCCACGCCTTGCAAGGATTAACCCATATAGGGATTATTCTTGTGGGGCGTACTTTTTTGCGCCATAAAGATATGAACGCCAGATTGCGGTTAATCCAACCGCAGTCGGGCGTTTTTCTTTTTTACGGGTTGAAGTCTGTCCGATTGCGATTTTCAAAAACAAAAATCAAAAATCGGAGGATTTCAGAATGGAATGGAACAATGGCTCTGAATGGAGAAAATTTCAGAGAGAACAAGAAAAGCTACACAAGGAATATCTTGCGGCAGGAATGACAGAGGAGCAGTACGACAGTATGTATGAATTTGATCTTGCGGCATTTAAACTTAGCCGCACGGAGGCAAGACATACGCAAAGATTGGATATTGAAACATCTGAAGATGAGGATAGGTATATGGAAAATCCTTTGTATAAGAAGTTTCTTGATAAACTCGCTGTAAGGGATAAATATGCAGATCATTCTCGATATGGATGGGTGAACGATATTCAAGACGAGAGATTGTATAAAGCGGTAATGAAATTATCAGAAGCAGATTTAGAGCTACTTACGCAAAATATTGTGATTGGCATACCACAAAACCAATTGGCCGAGAATTATGGGATTAGTACAGTAGCTATTCATAAAAAATTAAAAAGAATAAAAAATTTTTTGAAGAAATTTTTGGTTTAAGGTTAATTTTTTGGCTTTTGATTTGGCTCCCAAGTGAGGGGAAGAAGTGTCTAAAAAACATCAATACAAAAATAATAAAATTTTTAGTTTAGGGTTAATTTTTAGCCTTCTCATTTGGCTCCCAAGTGAGGGGGATAAAAATTTCAAACCCTCAAAAGGAGTAAAAAATGAAGTTAAATATCGACGGATGCAGAGAATTTATCAAAGAGAAAGGAATTAAGAACTATGTTCAGCTTGCGGAAGCACTTGACCTTGGAGTCGAAGTTATTAAGTTGCTCGAACAAGGTGTTAGGATAGGTTATGATGTCGTCCGTGATATTTATAACAAGCACGGTGAGAAAGTAGTAAAGAAAATAATTGATTTCGAGGAGGACAGTTTGGATGGATTCAAAGCAAAATATGTACTTGTCGGAAAGACTCTTTATTGACAGGCAAAAAAGAGAGTTGTATTCGGATGGGTGTTCGCTTAAGAAGCGGACGCTGAAACATTGGATTTACGACAATTATTATACGCAACCTTATTTAGCACATCAGTTGAATATGCGGGTAAGTGACTTTAAAAGGAAGTTAAAGAACAAAGAAAAATTTACCGTATATCAAGTAACGCTACTTATCTATTTTCTCGGCGCAGAAACGGCAATAGAAGTAATTTATTTTCCTACATACAAAGAACGGCTACGTGTGGAAAGAGAAACATTCGGGAGGAAGCCATGAGATACATATATATAAAATATAGAAATAATGAGTACAATCTTGATGACTATGATTTAGATGAAATAAATCGCGATAAGGATCGTTTAGAACAACAAAAATTGCAGTCACTGCGGGATGGCGGTGATGATTTTGCCTTGGGACAAGAATCGGTAAATATGTCGTTATATTCAAGCGAACTACCAAGCAGCCGTTTTTACAGGAGAAGAAATTAATATGGCAAGTAGAAACGAACGAATACAGGAAATGCTTACGGATGGTGAGCGGCTAAAAGACTTTTATAGGTTTTCAGCTCAAAACCCGTACATAACCTTGCACGATGCCTGTCAGATAGTCTTGGAACGACCAAAGGCTACGATATGTTTTTCCTACGAAGAGTGGGATGCAATGGGAAGGCACGTAATAAGCGGCAGAAAAGGTATCAGGTTTAGCGGTGAAGATGGTATAAGTTATGTCTTTGATGTAAGCGACACTTTCGGCAATAAACGTTATCAGCGGCTAATCTTTCCTATAAAGCATCTTACAGAAGGACTTGCCTATCTGAACGGAAAAGATTCGTCAGATGATGCAAGTTATGACGGGATAGAAAATGGAGTCGCGCGGTATTTACAGTCAAATAGCTATCTCACGGAAGACGAGAATAGAAACAGACTTATATGCCAGGGCGTAAGCTATTCACTTTACTGTAAGACGGGTTTTCCTAAAAGCGGCAACATTCACTTAAACGGCTTGCCATATTCCGTAGCGGAGAATGCAGACCTGTTTAAAGAGATATACCAGACAGCGAACATACTGCAACAAGACATAGAAGATGCTTATTTAGCCAAGATAAGCGAAATCCACGTGGTAGACGATACTGAAGAAGAAGTCATCACGGACGAGCCTGTATTACCGCTTAAGGTTGAAGAAGTTAAAGAAAGGCAACATTATGCTAACCCTATGTATGACCGCTATATGTCGGCGCAAGAGCAGTATCCGCAAGCGGTGGTTATAATGCGGCTTGGCGACTTTTATGAAGTGTTTGGAGAAAACGCCGTAAAAGTTTCACAAGAGTTGGACTTAACATTGACAGGCAGGGATGTCGGACTTTCCGAGCGTATCCCGATGTGTGGTTTCCCATACCACGTTACAGATAAGTATATAGATAAAATACTTGAAAAGCACAGCGTGTTAGTTGTAGAGGACGGTGAAGAACCCAAATACATACTATCCCACGCAGAAGCACAGGGTGAAACAGTAGTAGAAGATACTCCGAAACGCCCGCAACTTACAGAATATGACGAGCCATCTCCGTTTGAAACGGACGAAGGCATAAATAAAGACTTTTCCACAGACGAATCGGAAGCAGATTTATCGGACGATGATGACGAGATCGCGGAATATGAAGAATATTCCGACGATATTGACGATAAACCTTCTGAAGACGAAGAAAAGGCTAAATCAAAGCCGCAGGGCAAGCCGTTAAGCCAACGAAAGCGTAAAAACAAGCCCAAGCCGCAGCTTTCAATGTTCGATATAGTAGAACCCAAAGAGCAGACTGAAGAAGAAAAGCTCATAGAATGGGGACTAAAACGCGGCAGTGGTTTTACGTCGGGTAAATTTCGTATTTACGATAAATACCAGGAAGACCCTACAGAAGCCGAGTTCGCCGATTTCTTGAAGAAAGAATACGGCATAGGCGGTGGCGGCGGGTATAACGGCTACCAGTACAGCACGAATGGTAAAGGCTATCTTTTAGGCTGGCGCGACAGGGATCACCCCGAAAACAATTTAGACGTATCTCTTAC
>JAJPXK010000156.1 GCA_021205485.1 Clostridia bacterium
GACTTATAGTAATTCTGGTTATCTATTTCTTCTAATTCTACAAACCCATTATATAACATACATTCCACTGCCCGGTATGCTTCAGTATAAGTACAAGACAAAAAATTTTTTAAATCAATCAGTTTTATCTCTTTTCTTGATATAAAATATGCGAGAGCTTTAAGTAAAAAACGCTCCTTACCATCATAATCTGTAATCGCCACCGCAACTTTACTTGGTGGCAATAAATCGCCATACGCTTTTGTTGCGTCAAATGATTTATCTATGTGCTGTTGCCTCTCTTCCCATGTATAACTTAATTCGTAAACTTTATACTCTAGCCCGTTATCAAGCCGCATAAACTTGCTCTCGCAAAGACAATGTACTATAGAGATATCTTCTCTATCTTGCAAGTATGTTCCTTAGTGTCTTTGTCGTAGTTTATGCCTATTAATAGTATCTCTCCAATATAGTTTTTCAGGCAGTCGGTATAATTCTTCTCGCTTATCTTCTGTAGTGCCGTTTCGGCGGTTTTATCGTGCTTTAACTACACCACCATTGCTGGAGTCATTACGCCGTTGTTAGGTATGAATACCAAATCGGCAAATCCTTTGCCCGCGGCCTCTCTCACCATTGTATAGCTCTTCTTTGCAAAATAATATGCAAGCGACACTATGACTTACATTAATAATTTCTTTTATTAGATCCTTGCAATTTCTTCATATATGTGCTATAATAAGAATACAAAATAAATAAGTTTCAGCATCCTAACATCGTTCCGATGATTTTAGGCGAAATTAAGAGATATTTAAGGGACGGCAACTCTTTGAGGGTCTCACGCAGCATACGCGACACGGCGTACAGAATTTTAAAGGTCCGCGAACAGCTTGAAGAAAAAGAGGACAGCGTGACTTACGACAAAATTGCAAAACAGATGAACATAGCCGTATCAGAAGTGGCTTACGCCCTGGACGCCATTTCTGACCCGATATCTTTATACGACCCCGTGTACAACAAATCGGGCGACACGCTCCTTTTAATGGACCAGATTTTTGACGAAAAGAACAACGACGAGATCTGGACGGAAAAAGCCGCTCTGTACGAAGCCATGCAAAAGCTTGACGAAAGAGAAAAAAGCATTCTCTATTTAAGATACTTCGAGGGAAAGACTCAGACGGAAATTTCTGGTCAGGTAGGCATATCGCAGGCGCAGGTCTCCCGCCTGGAAAAGAACGCTTTAAAGCGGATTAAAGCCGAAATCTGCTGAATTTAAAAGGAAAAAGCCCGAATAATCGGGCTTTTTTTATGCAATTCAAACAGCCAGAAGGCCTGCGGACATAAGTATAAATACAGTCAAAAACAGGGTTACTATAGAGCATAGGCTCGTCCAGACGACAAGCTGGCCCGCAAGCTGGTCGTCCGCCCCCATTTCTCCCGCCATTATCGCGCTGGATACCGCTACAGGCGTTCCGAATAAAGCTATTAATGCGGGATATTCTGTCTGGCCGAAGGATAACAACGAAGTATACTCGCTTAACAACACCGCGCACCCTACGCCTATCAACGGGGCGACGATAAGCCTGAAAACGGTCGCCACAATAATTTCTTTAGTCATTCCCTTAACGGCGGAAAATTCAAACTGTCCGCCTAATACTATCAGGGCGAGCGGGGTCGTCATCGATTTGAGGCTTGTCAAAACGCTGTACAGAAACGGCAGATCGTCCGCAATGGTAAACGGAGCGTAACCGCATATGGCAATCTCGGCATAGCGTACGCCTACGCAGCAAAGCCCCGCGAATATGCCTATAATCAAAGGGTTTTTAACTATGCCTAAAATTATTTTTTTGACGCTTGTATGCTTTTTTACAGGGGCGAGAAGCATTCCGTTTTCGTCAAACTGCTGAGGCTGTTTGTTTACAAATACCGTAAGAGCTATTACGGCGAGAATATTGAAAATCGGTATTGTAAAGGCCTGTATTATAGCTACCACGGCGTTTACCGTATCTGCCGCCCCCGCGGCGGTACCGGCGAGCGACGCCGCGAGCGACACCCCAATTATGGCGAAGTTGCTTCGGTAGGTACACTGCAAAATTACGCCCCTTCTGCGGTTATCCTTTGTGGTTAAAATACTTACGAGAAGGCCTAAAAAGAAAATGACAAATACTATAATCACGCAGTAAATTACAAGGCTCCAGTTTACGTCCGTCAGATCGTCTATGCTGTAGACGTTTACAAAGAGCATTGCGGGCAGAGCGACGTTGAATACCAGTTTATTGCCTATTTTTAAAAATTCTTTGGAAAAAAATTTTATCTTTTTTAAAACGTAACCTAAGACGATTAACAGCACAATAGGGAGTATTGCGTTGACCGCCGTCATAAATATGTTAAACATAGCCCTCTCCTGAAGGTAAGAAAAAAGACAAGACTGCTATAGCCGCAGTATCTTTATAGCGAAACAAGTCGCTTTAAGAAACTACGACTAAAGGCAGGCTTGCCGATATTTGGTGGAGCATAGCGGGATCGAACCGCTGACCTCTTGAATGCCATTCAAACGCGCTACCAGCTGCGCTAATGCCCCATAAGCTGTATCAAAATAATAACATATCTATTTGCATATTACAAGTATTTTTTTAATAAAAACTAAAAATTTTCAATAAGGCGAACCTTTTTATGGCCGCCTTATTGTTTACTGTTTACTTTTTTTAATCTTTTTGTTTATCATTTTCTTTATAGAAGTGCGATGCTCCTCGCCGCCTAAAAGTTTATAAATGTTTTTATGATGCGCTATCCACGTTAAAAGGTTTATGGCGATAAGAAGCATAAAGCAGGCTATTACGTATCCTTGCGCAAGGGCTTCGGCGTAACGCAGATAAAAAATCACCGCCTGCCATATAGAAAATACTGAAACGCCTAAAAGCGAGCCCATTGAACCCCATTCGTAGAGCGCGATATACACAAGAACCAATACAAGCAGACCTAAACCTATAAAAATAAACCACCACTTTTCACAGGCGAGCGAAAACCAGAACAAACCTAATGTTGACGCTATGCCCTTGCCGCCCTTAAATTTCATCGTAACGGGGAAAATATGGCCTATAACCACAAACATTCCGCAAAAGTAACGGGCAAAGTCGGCCACGCATACATTTGTACCTGCAAAACAGTAATCTTTAAAAATAAAATAGGCAATCAAAACGGGCAAGCCGCCCTTTAAGGCATCGCACAAAAAATTCAAAATGCCTATTTTCAGCCCGAAAGAACGCATCATGTTCATCGTTCCGGGGTTGCCGCTGCCGATGTTTCTTATATCTTTCTTTTTAAAATGAGAGATCAATACCGCAAAATTGAAGCAGCCTATAAAGTAACACACTACCGCGGCGATAACAAAACACCACCAGTATTGCGACATAGAAAAATCTTTCATATTTTATTCCTTTTTATCTCTGGTTACAATTTTTATAGGCGTTCCCGAAAAATCGAATGCCGAACGCAGAGTATTTTCTAAAAACCTTTCGTAGGAAAAGTGCATAAGCTTGCCGTCGTTTACAAACAACGCGAACGTAGGCGGAGCCACGGAAACCTGCGTGCTGTAGTAAATTTTGAGTCTTCTGCCGTTGTACGAAGGCGGCTCGTTCGCCCTTACGGCAGAACTTATCACGTCGTTTAAAACGCCCGTCTGAATCTTCCGCATAGAATTTTCATATACTTCTTTGGCGGCGGCGAGTATTTTATCGGTACGCTGGCCCGTCTTTGCCGAAACGTATACCGAACGGAAATAATCCATAAATTTTAAATCTTCTTTAAGCTCTGCCTGGAATTTGTTTATGGTATTGGTATCCTTTTCGATAAGGTCCCATTTGTTCATAACAATTACCGAAGGCTTGCCCTGTTCGTGGACATAACCTATTATCTTGGTATCCTGCTCGGTAAGTTTTTCGGCGCTGTCCACCACAAGAAGGCACACGTCGGCGCGGCGTACGGCGTCGAACGCCCTCATTACGGAGTAATACTCCACGTCGTCCTCCACCTTGCTTTTTTTGCGTATGCCCGCAGTGTCTATTATTGTATAGGCCTGCCCGTCGGGGCCGTTAAAACGTGTATCTATGGCGTCGCGGGTAGTGCCCGCGAGATGGGGAACTAGTGTTCGCTGGAAGCCGAAAAGCTTGTTTAAACGGCGTGCTTTGCCTGCGTTAGGCTTGCCTACCACTGCTATTTTGATGCTCTCGTCAACTTCGTTTTCGCCGTCGCCTAAAAGGGTTACAACCTCGTCGAGAAGGTCTCCGAGCCCCGTTCCGTGTTCGGAAGATACGGCGTACGGTTCGCCTAAGCCGAGGGCGTAAAAATCGTACAGTGTATCGGGCGCATAGTTATCCATTTTATTGACGACTAAAATCACGGGTTTTTTTGAACGACGGAGCATATCTGAAACATCGTAGTCAGACGCGGTAAGCCCCTCTTTGCCGTCTACAAAAAACAAGATAACCTGAGCTGTGTCTATCGCCACCTCTGCCTGCTTTTTAATCTCCCTCCACATCGTGTCCTGAGATTTAAGCTCTATGCCTCCCGTGTCCACCATAGAAAACTGCCTGCCGTTCCATTCGCCGTCGGCGTAAAGCCTGTCGCGGGTAACACCGGGCCTGTCCTCTGTTATTGAAATTTTTCTGCCTGCGACCTTGTTAAAGAATGTACTTTTGCCGACGTTAGGTCTGCCGACTATCGCAACAAGCGGTTTTGCCATAATTTCACCATAAAAAATCTTAATATCTCTATCATTATACCAT
>JAJPXK010000211.1 GCA_021205485.1 Clostridia bacterium
AATAGTTCCTCCAAGTTTTGTTTTATATTTGCTTATATCCACACCGAAAGGTATGGGTATTGTTGCCGTAAAAAGGACGACAAAAAGCCGACGAGAGTAAACGTACTCATCACCGACTTCAGACCTTATTTAACACATTGTTCTATGGTGGTCAGCCATTCTATTTAGTTATTATTTTGTAGGGTTTTTGTGCTGTATTAGTCTAAAAAATTGTACCACAAAAAAGCCCTCGCTTTGACCTTTTTAAAAAACCGTCAAAACGTCTGCCGCAGAGCATACGCTCACGGAATCGCGGCAGTCCTTACTTCTGACAGAAATATTTACAAATATCCCTGCCCGTGGACAGTGGTACTATAATTTTTCGTACCCCAATAAAGCCCACGCTTCGGCTCTTTTAAAAAGTAGCCAAAACGCCTGCCGCAGAGTATCTGCTCACGGAATCGCGGCAGTCCTTACTTCTGACAGAAATATTTACAAATATCCCTGCCGTGGACAGTGGTACTTATAATTTTCTGTACCACAATAAAACCTATCACCGTATAGGTTGAAAAATCGGATAGAGCTGGGATCGCATTAGGAATAAAACCTCAATAAACAACGTCAACCCCGTCGTTTTCCGAGCATAACTCAACCAAGCGGAGACGCGGCTTTCCCAAAAATCGTACACTTATAAAGCCCTGTCTTCGCCTTAAATTTTTTACAGCTCAGGTTCATCTCCCGTAATGATACGGGAACTTTGCGGAATATATCCGCTACCGATTATAAAATCGGTTTAATGGGGAACTTTATCCCCATACTTATATTATACACCAAAATAGGAGAATGTCAAACATAAGTTTGCAAAATATTTTAAATCGTGTAATGTGGTTTATACTTTAAGTTCACTTGAAATTAGTAAAAGTATATGCTATAATATGGAAAAGGCAAAGGAGAATGTTATGCTTAGTCCGCAGATAGAAACGTTTATAAAGGTAGCTGAAAGCGGCAGTTTTTCAAAGACTGCCGACGAAATGTATATAACACCCACTGCCGTAATGAAGCAAATCAACGCTTTGGAAAGTCGGCTCGGTGTAGTGCTTTTCGAGCGCACAAACCACGGGCTTATGCTTACTTCAGCGGGCAAAAGTCTTTTAAACGACGCCGTTTATATGTCTGATTACGCCGCAAGGTCTATAGAAAAAGCCCGTGATATTTACGACAATGAAAACCAGCAGGCTATCCGCATTGGCGTTTCGTTTATGACTCCCGCTAAATTTATCCTTGATATCTGGTCGCAGCTGCAGGAAATTATGCCGCGTTTAAAGATTGAGTTAATTCCGTTTGAAAACACGCCTGAAAATTCGGTTGAAATATTGCGCAATCTTGGTCAACATATCGACATAGTGGCAGGTTTGTACGACGAAAATTTTTTAACAGAACGCTGTTGCAAGGCGGCGCATCTTTATTATAAAAAGCTGCTGTTTGCCGTACCCGTTACGCATCCTTTAAGCAAGAACAATCAGCTAAGCATAGAAGACTTTAAGGGCTATAAAGTTATGCTCGTCCGTAAAGACTGGAATAAATACATAGACGGTTTACGGGAAGATTTAATTGCAAACGGTGTTGAAATTGAAGAATTTCATATGTTCAATATTTCGGCTTTTAACCGCGCGGCAAAAGAAAATTTGCCTATCGTTACAATCGAAAATTGGCAGGACGTTCATCCTCTGCTTAAAATTATTCCCGCCGATTGGGATTATAAAATTCCCTTCGGAATATTCTATTCCCCCGAGCCGTCTAAACACGTCCGTAAGTTTATAAAAGTCGTTCAAAGCATAATCAAATAAAAATAAATATATTGTAAAAGCCCGCGCTTTTTAAGCACGGGCTTTTACTTTTAGTTCAAACAATTAACCAAACGGCTATTCCGTTTTAAAAATCGCTGTGCTATACTAAAATCACAAAACAAAAAGGAGAGCAATTTATGACTTATGCAGCTTTATCAAACGGAATAATGATGCCGCGCCTCGGCTACGGCGTTTACCAGGTAACTAAAGAGGAATGTGAGCGTTGCGTTATGGACGCTTTAAAGGTCGGCTACCGCCATATAGACACGGCGCAGAGCTACTTCAACGAGGAAGAAGTCGGCAACGCCATTGAAAAATCAGGCGTGCCGCGCGGTGAAATATTTTTGACAACAAAGGTATGGATAGAGTTTTACGGCTACGAGCAGACCAAAAAATCTGTAATGGGGTCTATGCGGAAACTAAAAACCAACTATATTGACCTCGTGCTTTTACATCAGCCGTTCGCCGACTACTATGGTGCGTGGCGCGCTATGGAAGATTTATACGCCGAAGGCGCTGTAAGGGCGATAGGCGTTTCTAACTTCGTTCCCGACAGGCTTGTAGATTTATGCTCGTTTTCGCGAATAAAGCCTATGGTAAACCAGGTTGAAACACATCCGCACAACCAACAGATTGAAGCGCAAAAGTGGATGAAAAAATACGGCGTACAGATTGAAGCGTGGGCGCCGTTCGGCGAAGGCAGGGGCGGTTTATTTGAAGACCCCATAATAGCTAAAATCGGCAAAAAGTACGGCAAGACCAACGCGCAGGTAATACTCCGTTGGGAATTGCAGCGCGGAATAATCGTTATTCCCAAGTCAACGCATATTGAGAGGATGAAAGAAAATATCGACGTGTTCGACTTTGAACTTACTTCCGAGGATATGGCAGTTATGGAAACGCTTGACAAAGGGCAAAGTTCCTTCTTCTCGCACAGCGATCCCGCTATGGTAGAGTGGTTCGCCAAAATGGTTGAAGCGCGCAGAAACAACAGCGGCAACGACTCCGCTAAAAAGAATTGGTAAAACTACACTGTTTTTATGTTTTCATAAAAATCTCCTCATATCGGGCGGACAGCGTGAAACCAAATTAAATTCCCTGTCCGCTTGGCGGGGGGGGGAGATAACAACTAACTTGATAATAATATAACAATGTTAAAAAGTAAAAAAATAATACTTGTAATACTCGCGATTATGCTTACACTCCCATTCATCATATTCACCTCTTGCACGGCGGGCGGGGAAAGTGCTGACGACACGCCTTCCCCGTCTGCTCCGCAGGAGCAAACGGGCGAATTTATAAGCACTACCCTTGAGGTAGATACGGGAACGATACACTACCACTATTATCTCCCTAACGGTTACGATACTGAAACGACTTATCCTATGATAGTAGCCCTGCCCGGCTATGGCGGAATGTGGTTCGGTCAAAGTTCGCTCGGAAATAATCTGCGCGAACGCGGCGTAAACGTATGGGCAGAGTTTGGCGATTATATCGTAGTTTCGCCGCAATTAACCGATTGGGGAGCGACTTCCGCACGGCAGACTATAGAACTTACCGAGTATTTTATACAAAGCTATTCGGTAGATACAAGCCGAGTTTACGCCGCGGGACATTCTGCGGGCGGCGAAACGCTTTCGCGCGTTATGGGCAGTCGCTCGGATTTATTCGCGGCATATCTGCACGACAGTTCACAATGGGACGGCGGCTACGAAAGCGCCGCGCAAAACCGCTTGGCTGTATATCTTTTTATAGCCGAAAACGACGAGTATTACGGCAGCAGCGAAACGCGCGCGGCTTATGAAAATCTTGTTTCTGCTTATAAAGATGAAGGTATTACAGATGAGCAGGTTGATTCATTGATAAAACTTGATATAGAATCCGACAGCTATTTTGACAGCAAGGGCTACAGCAACTATCACGCGGGCGGGCAGGCGGCGTTCGACGACGAAAATATAACAAGCTGGATACTTTCACATACAAAATAAGGAGTTTATTATGACAAAATCAATTAAAAGAACAATATTTTCAGTTTTGACGATGATATGCGCCTTTTCAGTGGTAGCGTTTGCCGCCTGCTCTGAAAGCGGTCAGACGGATAACGGGCAGTCAACTGAGCAAAACAATAATCAAAGTAACACGCCTTCGGGAAGTACCGAGGACGAAACTCCCGATGATACAGGTTCTACCGATAACACGGGCGGCGATACAAGCGGTACGGGCGGAAGCAAGATTTTAATTGCCTATTTTTCGGCAACGGGCAGTACTGAAAGAGTTGCGGGATATATAGCCGAAGCGACGGGCGGAACGCTTTTTGAGCTTGTTCCCATCAATGAGTATTCAAGCGCTGATTTAAATTACGGCAACAGCTCAAGTCGGGTATCTATGGAATACCTTGATGAAAGTTTAAGGGATATAGAACTTGTTTCCACGACGGTGGAAAATTGGGCTGATTACGACGTTGTGTTTATCGGCTACCCCATATGGTGGGGGATAGCCGCGTGGCCCGTGAATAACTTTGTAAAAAACAACGACTTTACGGGAAAAACTGTAATTCCGTTCTGCACTTCGGCAAGTTCGGGCTTAGGTCAAAGCAGCACTCTGCTTGAAGATATGGCAAGCACGGGAACGTGGCTTGAAGGTCAAAGGTTCCGTTCTTCCGTTTCGCAGTCAACGGTTACCGAATGGGTAGAAAATCTTATCATTACGTGAGGAGAATAAACCATGAAAAAATTATCTTATATTGCATTCATTTTTATACTTTGTTTAACTTTTACTCTTGCTGCCTGCGGTACAGGTAACATCACGTCGGGCAGTTCGGATAATTCTTCCGCAATTACCACACCGAATACTGCTAACACGTCAAATCCAACGGATACAGGCGCAACACACACACCTTCAGA
>JAJPXK010000181.1 GCA_021205485.1 Clostridia bacterium
ATATTTGACGTGGTGACATTGATATTCATAATAATAATGACAATTATAAATCACATATATTATAAAAAGCGCGCTGACGTATTTGTCAATTAATTAAATTTTATCTACATTTGGATAAGAATATATTCTATATGGCGATATGTACCAGAAGGAGAAAATAAGAAAAATGATATTTTGTAAAAGTTGCGGGAAATGTGTACTCAATACTGAAAGATGCATGTTTTGCGGTATGCCCTTGAAATATATTTCAAATGCTGAAACAGATAAAGAGAACGAAGAACGTCGTTTAGAAGCAAAACGTGACGGCGCATCTCAAAGCGGAGAAAATTTTTATAGGAATGGAGATTTTTCACAGGCATTAAATGCGTATAACGAAGCACAGAGTCTCGGAGCATCTGTTTCTTCAAACAGAATCGGAGATTGTTATTTTGGGATAAAAGATTATCAAAATGCTTTAACTTATTATTCTAAAGCCGTGGAAGAAGGTGACGCGAGCGGAATGTTTAATATCGGCGTATGCTATTTTAACGGATGCGGTGTTTCCAAAGATGAGGCTATAGCTGTTGAATGGTTTTTAAAGGCGGCAGAGAAAGGGGATAAAAAAGCGTATTATAGTCTTGGGGAATGTTATAGCCAAGGTGTCGGTGTGGAAAAGAACAACGCTGAAGCTGTAAAATGGTATAGTAAAGCCGCCGAACAGGGAAATATAGACGCATGCTTTATCCTTGGCGAAAGTTATCATAACGGTGTTGGTGTGGAAAAAGACGATGCCGAAGCCGTAAAATGGTATTTAAAGGCAGCAGGAAAAGGTGATGCAAATGCTCAATATGCCGTCTATGAATGTTATAAGTATGGTTATGGGGTAAATCAACATACAAAAACAGCTGAGGCATGGCTGAGAAAGGCTGCGACTTCAGGACTTCAAAAGGCAAAAGACGATCTTGCCGAATTAGAAGAAGAACAAAGAAAGGAGCGTGAAGAAGAGCGTATTCGTTTAAAAAAGCGCAAAAGAAGAAAACACCGTATTATTATAATCAGTATTCTGGCGGTTATAGCGGCAATATGTATAGCTATAGCATGCGTTTATCTTTTTGCTCCTATAAGTTACGTTTCGTCAGATGATATGGAATTTTCAAAAAATGAAGACGGCGGTTATACTGTAACATACTATAGCGGCAATGACGCTTCAGTTGAGATTCCATCAACCGTACGAGGCGTAGCGGTAACGGGAATTGGCGAAGAAGCGTTTTATAACTGTTCTTCTTTAACAAGTATAACTATTCCTGATAGCGTAACATCTATCGGTTGTTATGCATTCTATGGTTGTACTGCCTTAAAAAGCATCACGATTCCTGATGGTGTCACTGAAATAGATGGTCATGTTTATTCTAATGACTTGAGCGTTGAAAGCTATGCGTTTTACGGCTGTACTTCACTTGAAAGCATTACTATGAGTAACAACATTACATCTATTGGTGATTATATGTTCTATAATTGCTCTTCGTTGACAAGCATAATTATACCAGAAAGTGTGCGTTATATTGGAGAATATGCTTTCTATAACTGCCTATCGCTGACAAGTATAACTATACCGGAAAGTGTGCGTTATATCGAAAAATCTGCGTTCGAGAATTGTAAATCATTGACTGAAATAAAATACAATGCAGCTTATTTATATAGTTATTCATTTATGTATTTAGATGATGGTGATACTATATTCGATTATGCAGGTCAAAACGGAGACGGAATAACATTGACAATCGGAGCAAATGTTGAACATATTCCTGATAGACTTTTTTCTGCGACTTCAAATGCTTCTTCCCCCAAGATAACTACGGTTGTTTTTGAGCAAAATGGTAAATGTGAACAAATCGACGAATATGCATTCTATAACTGTTCGTCATTAATAAGCATAAATATACCCGATAGCGTGGAATATATTGGCGAATACGCATTCTATAACTGTTCTTCTTTAACGAACATAATTATACCAGATAGTGTGGAGTATATTGGTGAATCGGCATTTTGCGGATGTTCAGTTCTTACAAGTATTACATTGCCGTCTGTGTATTATTTGGGATATATATTCGGAGCTGATTCTTATGAAAATAACTCAAGTTACATACCTTCATCATTAACCACAGTGACAATAACAGGTGGAGATAGTATTAGTAGTTACGCATTTTATGAGTGCACCTCGCTTACAAGCGTAACGATAGGCGATAGCGTAACATCTATCGGCGAGTATGCATTCTATGGTTGCACATCGCTCACAAGCATAATAATTTCTGATAGCGTAAAATCTATCGGTAGTGCGGCGTTCGGCGGTTGTTCAAGTCTTGTAAGCATAACCCTGCCATTTGTTGGTTCGAGCGCAAGTGCGACGAGCGCATCAAGTTCAACGCTTTTCGGCTATATCTTTGGAACAACCAGTTATACTGGCGGCACGGAAACAAACCAGTATTATTCAAGCAGAAGTTATAGAACATATTATATACCTATAACATTAACAACAGTAACAATAACAGGCGTCAATATACTTTACGGTGCATTCTATAATTGTTCTTCGCTTACAAGCGTAACAATAGGTGACAGCATAACTTCTATTGAAACTTACGCGTTCTATGGTTGCACTTCTCTTACCAATGTATATTACAACGGCACGGCTTCACAGTGGGCAAGTATTTCATTTGGTTCTGGTACTGCTAATCCTTTGTATTACGCAGAAAATTTGTATCTTAGCGGAACGCTTGCCACGGATATAACATTAGAAGGTATAACATCTATTAATGATTATGTATTTTATCGTTACGCTTCGCTTACAAGCATAACTATAGGAGACAGCGTGGCTTCTATCGGCACTTATACGTTCGACGGCTGCACTTCGCTTACAAGCGTTACTATAGGCAGCGGCGTAACATCTATCGGCAGCAATGCGTTCTATGGTTGTTATAAACTTGTGGAAGTATACAATTTATCGACGCTTACTATAACAGAGGGAAGCACTGATAACGGGTATGTCGGTTATTACGCTTTGTTTGTTTATACTTCGGCAGATGCCGAAAGCAGTCTGCTTACTTATAGCGATTACACATTCTGTTGTGATAACAACGGCAATTATTACCTTGTAAGCTATAACGGAAGTGAAACGGAGCTTACTTTGCCCACTCTTACGGTAAACGGTGAAACGGTAAGCTATTCTATCAATCAATATGGGTTCAACAGCTGCACTTCGCTTACAAGCGTAACGATAGGCGACAGCGTAACTTCTATCGGCAGTTATGCGTTCTATAATTGCACTTCGCTTACAAGCGTAACGATAGGCAACAGTGTAACAGAAATCGGCAATTCTGCGTTTGAAAATTGCACTTCGCTTGAAAGCATAACAATACCCGATAGCGTAACTTCTATCGGCGATTATGTGTTCAAATATTGCAGTTCACTCGCAAGTGTATATTACAGCGGCACGGCTTCACAGTGGGCAAGTATTTCGTTTAGCAATTATTATGCCAATCCTTTGTATTATGCGGATAATTTATATCTTAACGGAATGCTTGCCACAGATATATCGATAGAAAATATAACATCTATTAACGCATATGCGTTCTATAAATGCATCTCACTTTCAAGCGTAACTATTGGCAGTAGCGTAACATCTATCGGTAATTATGCATTCTATGGTTGCACTTCGTTAACGAGCATAATAATTCCTGATAGTGTGACTTCTATGGGCAGTAGCACATTCGGCGGTTGTTCAAGTCTTGTAAGCATAACCCTGCCGTTTGTTGGTTCAAGCGTAGATGCAACAAGCGCGTCAAGCTCAACGCTTTTTGGATATATATTCGGCACAAGCAGCTATACTGGCGGCACTTCAACAAAGCAGTATTATGCAAGTAGTAGTTCTGCAACCTACTATATACCAACAACATTGACGACGGTAAAAATAACAGGCGGCAGCATACTTTACGGGGCATTCTATAATTGCACCAAACTTACGAGCGTAACTTTACCCAGCAGTGTAACATCTATCGGCAGTTATGCGTTCCACGGTTGTACTTCATTTGCAAGCATAACAATCCCCGACAGCGTAACATCTATCGGTAATTACGCATTCTATAATTGCACCGCGTTGACTGAAATAAACTTTAACGCAACCGCTATGAGCGACTTATCTTCAAGTAATTGTGTATTCTATAAAGCAGGACAAAGCGGCGACGGAATAACGGTAACGATAGGCGCTAATGTAACAAAAATACCCGCTTATCTGTTCAATCCTACTTCATCAAGCAGTTATGCACCTAAAATAACAAGCGTTGTGTTTGAAGAAGACAGTGTTTGCACAAGCATAGGCACTTATGCGTTCTACTATAGTACTTCGCTTACAAGTATAACAATACCCAGTAGTGTAACTTCTATCGGCAGTTATGCGTTCCGTTATTGTACTTCGCTTACAAGCGTTACGTTTGAAAACACAAGCGGCTGGTATAGAACCACGACAAGCGGAGCAACAAGCGGAACTACTGTTTCAAGTACAATAGTTGCAAACGCTTCTACAATGGCAACCTACCTTAAAAGTACTTATTATAATTACTATTGGTACAGAAAATGAAGTTAAACTACTATTTTAGTAATAGATTATCGCTTCATAAGGCAGTAACGGATACTTG
>JAJPXK010000044.1 GCA_021205485.1 Clostridia bacterium
GTAAGGGCCTGTCCACACTGTTTTAAGCTCGCCGCTCCAGCCGTCCATTTTACGCAGCACGGCGTTTATTTCTGACGCTTCGGAGCGCTTTAAATCGCGTATGTTTCCGTTAAGCAGCTCGCACCAAATTTCTATGGCCGTAATCCGCGTACGAGGCTCTGTCTGCAGCGGTTTGCCGTTCGCCGCGGTTTTTATGGCTCCCGCCCAAAAGTCTCTGCGCCTGTCCAGATTCCATTTTTGCCAATCTGAAGGTATAGGTCTGTCCGCAAATTCGAGTATCATACCCTCCCACGCCGAGACTTCGCGATGCTTTTCTTGTTTTTCTCTCGCCTGGTTTTCGATCTCGCCTGTAAGGTACAGGGGCTCCCCCGCTTGCCAGCGGACTTTTGCCTCTGCCCAAAGCTGAGCAATCACGGCGTCGCTTAAATCATCCCATACGTTTTTGCTGTGAGGCTCTATGCCTACGTCCACGGGCCAGAAGCGGCGATTGCCGGTTGTATCCTGCAAAAATTCCGCAGTATTCGTAGTGCCGAAAAATACGCAGCAACGGGATACCTCTTTAACGTGCCTGCCATACGCGGCTCTGTACCTGTCGGCCCTGAGGCTTAAAAACTGTTTAATCCTGGCGACGTCGGTACGCCTGAACGCGTCAAGCTCCGATATCTCTACAAGCCATACTCCCTGTAAGAGTTCTGAAGCCTCTTTGCCCTCGAAAGTTCGGATCGAATCGTTAAACCAGCCGCAGCTCATTTTGTCTAAAAGGGTTGACTTGCCTATGCCCTGAGGCCCCGCGAGGATGAGCATATTATCATATTTGCACCCGGGTTCCATAGCTCTGGCGATGGCCGCGGTAAAGCATTTGCGGCATACGGCTCTGTTGTATTCGGTGTCCTGCGCTCCTAAATAGTCTATAAACAGCGTATCGAGCCGCTCTACTCCGTCCCATTTAAGCCCGTTTATGTAATCCTGCACTTCGTTAAACGCATGCTGTGTAGCGTGTACATCTAATGCAGAATCTATATTTTGTCTGTTGACAATGCCCCAGTACCGCTCCAAATACCAGTACAGGCCGTTGTTGTCGTTATCGGTCCAAAGCCTGCGCTTTACAGAAGATTGCCACGGCAAAGCCCCCTTAACTTCGCCCCTGTTCGCAAACAGGTTTAAAGCAAATTTATCTTTTAGCAGAGGGTCGCCTTCTAAGATTATCAGCACGTTGTCTATAGTACCCTTAACTTCGCCGTTTTGCTTTCTTTGAAGCTTTTCGGCCCAGTTCATATCGCCGTCTGAGCGTTCCAGCCCCTCAAAGTCTTTAGCCGCTTCTTCGGCTTTTTCGCGGTTAAGCGTCGCTACCGTCTTTTTGTCCCTCAGAGCGAAGTCGCACATATTTTTATAAGACGGCCGCTGAAGGATAGGCAAATCGGGAGCGCAGTTATCGTCATCGTCGGCGAACTTATGCAGCCGTATAAGATCAAACGCGTTGACAAGCTTGCCGCTGCACGGGTCGGTAGCGTGATGCGAATACAAGAATTTACCGTCGTCATACAGCACAGCGCCGCCCGTGGTAGAACCGCCTAAATATGTATAGCGGCCGTCAGAGTTTTCGACTTCCTCATACACATTAGGCAGAAAAGCTTCTATCGCCTGGTTAATGTCGTATGTACGGCAAAAGGCTCCTACCACTCCGTTTTTCGTCAGCGGGTCACCCTGCTTTGTAGCGAGCTTTGCGTAGCTTACCGCGTTAAGGGCCTGAGGCCACTGAAGCATGTCATGCCAGTCACCGTATGTGCCTAAAAGGAAATCGGCGGAAATGAACGGGGCGTCTTTCGTTTTGAATGCAAAAGAGCCATCCGATGAGCAAGACGGCCAATACATAAGCCTGTTAACGTCAAACGTGGTAGGGTCCGCCATATGAATGCCTATCGAAGCGGCGACGCGTCTCGCGCAAGGCTCATATTCGTCCGCTGTGACCGTTCTGTCGAGCGGTATGATAATTCTCAAACGCGGGGCTGCGGGCGAATGCTTGCGCGTGCTGTAGACGCAGTAGCTGCAGCCTAATTCTTCTACCTTTTGTATGACGGCGTCGGTTTGCCAGCCGGGGATATTATCGTAATCGAGCGTGCTTAAATCACGTCCCGCGACGTCCTGAGCTTTGCGACGAGTACCCTTAAACGCGCCTCCCACAAAGCCGCCCACGTCTTTTAACGTGTCTTGCTGCACTTTTTTAAGCCGCATGTATTCGGCATAAGTTTCGGTGCTCCGCTGCGGCGTTTGCAAACGCACGTATAAATCTGAAACAGAAAGCTGCTGCGCTTTCCACACTACAGCGTTTCTGCTGTTACCTATGGATATTATTATTTGTCTGTCGTTTTTCATATCGGGCCCTTATATCACTTCTATCGCGGCGTCTGGATACCGTTTACAGTTATCGTATACTTTTTCTAAAAATGCTAAAGTGTCTTCGTTTGAGGCGGTATCCTCCGCACAAAAAAAACTATCTATTCGCCGCTTAAGCGTATTAATGGCTCTTAGCAGGCAACAAGCTACGTTTTCGCAGCGTTCGCCGTTCCAATTAGAAATATAATAGCCTGTGAGAGCTTTAACCTTGTTGCCGGTAGACGAAGTATAGCTTATCCAGTCATCGCCTACGTAGTTGCCGTTTTTATCTTTAAAACTAATGTCGTATGTCATAGTTTGCGTCCTTTTTTTTGTGTGTGTAGCTCTTTATTTAAGTATCTTTACTTCGTCTATGTTTTCAGGATGAATATAAATCCCGTCTACGCTGTAAAATTCTGCAAATTCAATCTTGAAAGAATTTGCCACGTCGCGCTTATTGAGGATATCCCACGTAAGCTCGCCCGTAAGCTCTATAGTTTTGCCGCTTAACGTATGAATTTTTATAGCCACGCTTTTGCCTATATACTCTGAAAGCTTTTCAAAAATTGCCGTTCTTTTTTCGTCGTCAGTCATTTTTTCGTCTCCTGTTTCTGAGTTATGTTCCCCCGCATTTGAAATAGCTAAGGCACCGTAAAGGTATAATCCTAACAGTATCAGCGTAAGCGCTAAGGCACCGCCTACAGCCGACAAAGCTATTATTCCGCTCGCGCTCATTCTTTTATTTCCACGTCATTTTTTATATCGATGCGGATTATTCTTCCGCAGGCATAGACGGTAACCCCGTCTTTTTCAAGCTTTTGAACAAACCCGCTCTTTATGGCATTTACCGCCTGAACAATCCATTTACTGTCAATCATTTTATTAATCCTCGTAGCTTTTTGGCTAATACTTTTTTATCCGTTACCGCTTCGTTGTGTAGCGGTTCACCCTCTGCTTCTTCATCTTCCGTTTCATTAAGCATAATGTTTTCAAAGTCTTCTGCTATGTATGCCATTTTGTAATAATCAATCCTGGTAAAGTAATATACATATACGCCCGTTTTATCAAAGCTGTTTTTGCGGCGTCTTATAAGCTTTCCATACCTTACACGCGAGCCGCCCGCAGAGCCCTTAAGCAAGGCTGTAACCCTTCGGCCTACAAAGGGCCCTAATTCCATATCCGTCATTCTTCTACCTTTTTCTCCATCAAGTTCAGTGTGTTAGCAGTTATCATTAATGCCGTATTCCTTAAATCGGCTTGAAAATTTTCTGTGCTGTGCTGATAAAGTAAATTCGAGCAATATTTATGCTCTGGCTGAAAATACGGCTTGCTCATTGTTGAATAGCAAAATATGCTATTCGGACAGTTGTCTGTATGCTGGCAAATACAAAAATCGCAATCTTTATTTGCTATACCGTCTACGATTTTTTGAAGTAGTTTCTTTGTCATTCGTCAATCTCCACGCCGTACATTTTAGCCGTATGTAATATTTCCGCTCTGTCGATAATTTCTTTTGCTTTATCGCTATCGCTGTACGGGTCTTTCCGTTCAAAAGTTTGGTCATACAGCTCTTGTAAAATCTCTTTCGCCGTTTCTTTTCGTACTTCATCGGCTTTGCGGTAGCCTGCGTTATATAAAAGTTCGGTGTTTGTTATAAAATAACAACTTGTTTCGCCGCAATATTTGCACGAAGAAAGGTGTTTACTCTTATCTCCACACAGCACTTTTGCCATTTCCTGTATTTCAATTTCTTTATCCATTTTCTTCACCTTTGCGTGTGTTCCACACTTCTATTGCCTGCTCTTTGGTAGGTCGTGCAAGTGTAGCTACTTTCATTTGACAATGCGTAAACTCGCCGTTCTCAAATCTGCCGCTACACCCGATTGTAAACCAACCGTCAAATAAATCTTCTTTACCGTGTTCTAAAACAAAAGCTTTACCGCCGCAAAACGGGCAAGGTTTTAATTTAGTCATAAATCACCCCATACTTTTTACATAGATTAGCTGTTAAATCGGCATTTATTTCGATTATCGGCCTACCGTCTTTACCAAAAGTAGGGTGGCTGTTATCAAGTATCTCTTGTATAATCTCTTTTGCCGTATCGCTTTGCTTACGATAACCCTTGCTGTAATTCCTTTCAGCTTGCTCATAGCAGGAGCAATGAGTACAAGTTTCACAGTGCCGTCTAAGTAATTTGCATAAATGGTTTTGAGCCATATCTTCAATTATCTGTTCTTTATTCAATCTTCCACCTCAACGCCATATCTCGCAAACAAGCGATTTATGTATTTTTTAATATAAGTTTCGTCATAAGGGGCATTGCTTTCAAACAGAGTAGGGAAAATATCGCTTTTAAAATTGTCGTAAATCTCTTTTGCTGTTTCTTTTTGCACTTCATCGGTTTTACGATAACCCGCATTGTAAAGAACTTCGGCTGTTGCACCATCTTCGCTTAAACATTTATTAGCTTTAAAATACTGGCAGGTGTCGCCACAACCATCACCAACCCCGCATATTACGCTTGCCATTTCCTGTATCTCTTTTTCTTTATCCATTTTCTTCGTCCTCGCCAAACCTAATTGCATAATTAAGAGAAGATTGTAAGCTGTTAATTTCAAAATTTAAATCGTACATTCTTTGCTTTATCTGATATAATAAGTCAAATTGTGAAATCGTATTTCTTAACTTTTCCTGCTCATCAGCCATATCGCAAACTTTTTTATACCTTGCTTCTGATACTGCGCCATAGCCGTACATTTCGTGCATTGCCTCCAAGCTGTCAAATTCCTTTATCGCTTTATTTAGCGGTTTGAAAACCGTTTTAAAATGTTCTTCTATGGCTTCATTAACAAATGTAACAAGGTTTTCGCACTCTGCGACTTGTGTCTGTTTTTTCTTAATTTTTAAACGCAAATCGTTAATGTACGCCTCCCTGTCTACTACTTCGCCATTTATCCAAAAGTCTTTGCTCATTTTTGCCCTCCTGTGTGTGTAGCTATATATGCCGTTACAGGCCTCGCTCCGCCGTTCATATAACTATATCCGTTAAGCCGGAGCTGATATTGCCTGTGGCCAAAATAATTATAAGCGTAAGGTACGTAAACCTTACGGCAACCTTGTTTAAATTCGCCATCATTTAATAAATACGTATAGTCTTGTTTCTTATTTTTAGCCATTTATAAACCTTGCTCTGCGTATAAAGTCAATTACTTTACTAAAATCATCGTCATACTCTGCATAGACTCTGATAAGACGATTGTAGCCTATTTGTTTAGCCTTTTCCAACTCATAGCAGTTGCATAGACAATAACCGTCAGGAGTCGTGCAATTATTACACATCTCCATTTCAAAACATTCAAAATCGGGGATATAATCGCCTGCTTGTTTAATCGTCATTTTCTTGCCTTTCCCCCTCAACCGGAATATTGCCTACTTTTTTAATAAGTTTATTAAACTCTGTTTCAAGTCTCTTTTTGTAGTCTGAAACAAATCGTATAATATCCTTTCTCAAACGTTTATCGGGGAAATCAAAGGCATAGTCGTATGCGCTATATAGGGTGATTATACGGTCATCTAATATTATTGTGATCTTTCCGTCCTCTTTTTCAGTTCTCTTTGCATATTCGGCAATACGGTTACATACCTTTATTTCTTGCCGTATTTTCTTCAACTGCTCGAAGTCTTTATCTGTCATACTATTCCTCGCTTAAAATTATGGTATCGAGCTCCTTTTCAATAGGAAAACAATATTGTGTAGCTTGCTTTTTATAGTTAGCCCACTCTCGTTCTGAATAGGACGTGCAATAGTGATTATTAAACTGCTCCTGCATATAGGCTCTTGCCCGATTTTTGTCTTTTGCCTGTATAGGCAGCACGTACCCCTCAAGGGCCTGACCTGCTCCAAACGTCATATAGTATTTTGGCATATCGTTTTTTACTCCTTTGTCTTATAACTCCATATCGTAGAATTATCATCAGCTATAGCTGTTGGCAGCTTATGCTTAAATTCTTTAGCGGCCATTTTTTTAGTCCTTATTCAACGCTCTCGCAATTTTTGATATAATCTCTTCATACGATTCTTGTACAGGGGTCGCCATACTGTCGCCGCGGGTCATAAATAGGCCCCTACAGTTAGGACTGCTTTCAGCGTTTAACAGTGTAGCTATAGTAGACACAGAGGATATGTCGTTCACCGCTATAGCGAGCTTTTCGCCGCTATTTGTGGTAAGCTCAATAAAACCTTTAGGCAGTTCATACTCCGCTTGTTCTATGTAGGGCAAGCCCAGCATATCAGCGCTTGATTTTTCAAGTATTTTTTGTGCTCTGGCTTCTCTTTTGTCGCCTCTTATCCAATCACATTCATCCGGCAAAAGCGTTATATCAAAGGCATCTATTTCGTAATAATAGAAGTAATGGCTATGATTATCGTCGTACTTTAATTCAAAACCTTCATCATCCAAGCCGCATATTTTACCTATTGCCGCAGTGTAAGCAAAAACTGTACAGCCTGAAGAAGCGGGTTTGCTGTGATCATATGCAATTACTCTTGCATATTCGCCCGCGTACTTTTCCATGTATGCTCTGTTAACCGGCTGCATTCTTTCTATACCTGATCTGCTTTTACTCATTTTCCTTTCCTTTCTTTACGCTTATTATCTTATCTAAGTACCAGCGGGCTTTTTCTAAGTCTTCAAGCCCGTTTTTCTGCTTATAACGCGTAACGTACTTGATAACGTTACCCACGCAAAAGCCTTCAAACTGCTCATCGGTAAGTTTATCTTGTATCACGTCAATAGTCTCATACTTGCCGCTTGTATAGTGTGTAGGGTGGTTTACGTTATCTGCCACAGTATTATAGATAGGGTCTTTTTGTCCGAAATCTACGTCCGCCATATGCTGCGGAAATTGCTTTTTTAGCGTACGGTATACCCTGCATACTATACGGGATATATCCTTAATTTCTATAGTCTCATACACTGAATGTCCTACTGTTTCTGGAAAACCCGCGTGTAACTCTGTTACCAGCTTTTCCTTATCTGCTATACTTGTATTTTGCATAATATACTGTGCCAAACCTACTAACGTATAAGTACCGCCGCTTGATTCTAACCACTTTGTTAATGCTCTATCTGTTAACATTTTTAGTCTATCCTTAGCTCTTTACAGGCTTGCTTTATGCACTCTTCACGCTTTAAGTTCCTTTCTGTCTTTTGGCTGTCGGTAAGTTCACCGCCCTGTAAATCGGGGCTGCAAGCTATGTCTAATGCTCTGTCAAGCGTACGGATTACCTCGCCTGTCGCTTTATCGTCCACATAGCCCTCGTTTACAAGAGCTTCAGCTATTCTGTGTATAGCCGTTAAAGATACTCCTTTAAGGCCTAATTTTTTAATGATTCGGGCTATATTGTTCTTTCTGCGATTCAGCTCCTGTTCTACCGTATTCTGATCCATTTTTTTATCTTCCTTCCTTATTTAATTTATCTGCGTCAGCCTGAGCTTGCTCTTCCGATATACGGCATCCGTAGGGGCTGTAACGCTTTTTATCGCCTACCATCGCTTTGTCGGCAAGATAAGCAGTATAAAATTTTTCATCGTTAATATATAGGGGCGTTACTTTCCACATTAATTTTTACGCTTCCTTTATTACGTCAAAGTCTTCATACTGCAACCCGTCAAATTTAAACCCCCACATTGTTTCCGGTGTAACCGTAGTAGCTTCTATGCTCTTATCTGACGAGTCTGTACTTAAAACCTTACCCGTCCAATTCGAGCTTTTAGTTGTAAAGGCGTAATCGTCACAGTTAGCCGCTATGCTGTCGCCTGCTTTTAAATCTTCAAATTCTTTCTGCGTCATATTTATATTTTTGTGTAGCTATGGCTGATGTGCTGCCAGCCCGTAGCCTAACCTATAGAGTTTATTTGATATGATATAGCTGCGTCCTCGCCAGGACAGACGCCCGCCATAACTCAACACGCGCACTGTTTAACTTTTGTCTAAATCACTGTAAACCATTTTTCGTTTATTAGCCAGTCTTGCAGTTCAAGCGTGTTGCCTTGAATTACATTGTTTTCAAGTATTGTTTGAGCAAGCTGTATTTCAAAGCCGTCAGCGTTCGGATAGGCATCCTTAAACATTGTCAGCAGTCTTGCCCGTGCCTCGTCCACGTTATCTTGTAGCAGTTCAATAGCAAAGATAGAGTTAAGTGCTTTTATTGCGTCCGTTGTGTCTTTGCAGTGGTTTAACTTTCTCGCAAAGATTTCTACAAGAAAATTGCCCGTACCGCAGGCAGGTTCAAGAAAGGTTTTCTCTATCTCGTACATATCTTCGCCGCAGTGTTCTTTTTCAAGTAAATCACACATAGCTTTTACCACCCATTCAGGCGTAAAAACTTCGCCGTGATTTCTAACCCGTTCTTTACTCTTTATCAGCTTTTCTTTCGCCATAAGTAAACTTATCTCTCCATTCTTGCTGTGCTTTTCGTTTTGCAGGAGTGTCCATTACCGATATTTTGCAAAGGTGTTGATAGTGCTTTTCACAAACTCTATATCCCTCTTTGACGGGTGCTTTACATATCTCGCACATTCCGTAATCGCCATAATTCTCACGGGGAATATAGCCGTTTGCTTCCTTGCGTTTTTGACGGTTTCTTTTAGTGTTGTTGTTTATTCTTTTTCTGCATTTTTCACAACACAGTAAGCCATCAAGTGCAGGTTCTTTCCCGCAGTAAACACAAAGTCCTGCCTGCAATAAACGCTCTTTTCTTGCTTTCTTTGTTTGTCTTTGCTTTTCAGCGATATTCGGTTTTCTTTGATATTCCCGCCTTTTCTCTAAACATTCAGGACAATAAAGGTGTCCGAAGTAAGTTTCACGGCAACGGCATTTCATACAGGTGTGTGTTTTCTTAAAAGTTTCTATATCTTGCCGATAATACTCGTTTCTTTTTTCTTTGTTTCTTTTCGCCCACTCTTTCTGCGTAGCTTTGTTTTTCTCCGTACATTCGGCACACCGCACCTTACCTTTCAGGGGGGGGGCATTTTCCGCAAAGCACACACAAGCCTTGCTCTTTACGCTTCCAATATGTAGTCATTCACCCTGTGCCTCAAACCAAGCCTTTATACCCTCTCGGCATACGCACACAGGGGGGCATCCCTCTGGCTTGTCATGTGCTTTACAAGTGATTATGTTGTCTACACCTAATCGCTCTTCGTCTTCTTCTGTATAGGGTATGTAATTTACGCAATGCCCGCATTTATCGCAATCGCCCTCTGTTAAGAGGTAGTCCACTACTTTATCTGCTGTTGTCATTTTTTTCTTTGCCTCTTTTCCTTTTCTGGTACTTTCGCTGCGTCTCTTTCAGACGCTTACGGCAAGCTTCACAAGCGACGTAACCTATCATAGCGGGCCTTTTTCCGCAATACGGGCAAATACCGTCTTTGATGCAGCGATTATACTTATCCTTCGCTTTTTGACGTATATCATCCGCTTTTTCCGCTTTTCGTTTTTGCATACGCAGTATGGCTTTTTGCTCGCAGTCTTCGCAGAGTACCAGACCCCGTACAGCGGGACGTTTGCCGCATTGCGTACATACGCCGCTTTGCTTTCGCCTTTGGTAGTAGCTTTGGCCCCACTTTTTATACTTTTCAGACATAAGCTTCCGAGGCGGAGCAATTACTGGCTTTTTCTGTACAGCTTGTTTTGAAAGAGCTTTTTCGTAGGCTTTGCGGCAAGTTTTCGGTTCGCCCGTGCAGTACTCTACAGGGATATCGCAGTTAAAGCATTTTTCATCTTCCATAGCTTATCTGTATTTCCTTAAACAGTTTTCTACGTGTGTTACAAGCTCTAAGTTATCCTGCGTATTGTTTTTCTTGTCGCGGTTTTTATGATCGATAGACAGCCCTAATTCAAACAAAGAACCGTTATTAGGCGGTATGTGATGGCCGTAGCAATCGCCGAAGTATTCCACTACTTTGATATGAGTGAATACACATTTTTTCTTGCCGTCTAAAGTCAATGACGCTCTCATATATCCGGACGAATTAGGGAACTGTTTTAACAAACGCCCCGACTTTGACGAATACCATCTTCCCTTATTGCTGATATAGTATCCGCTGTATGCCTCTATCCAGCTCTCATGCTGCAAACGACTTACACTCATCTTTGACATTTGTATTCACCTGCGTTATACCGCTCAATCGCGCGTTTAACGCATCCCGCATCTTTGCCATGGAGTATATACAGCGTTAACTCTTTCTTAGTCAGGTCGCTGTTTAAAATCAAAGCCCCGCGTATAAGCATTATTCTTTCTTCAAATTTCAATTCTAAATCTGTCATATTTTTCCACCTTGCTTAATCCTTTTTAAAGTACTGTCCTACCCAGCCGTCGGCGTTAAGGGGTAAACCCTGCGCCCACGGGATAGGCTCTGACATTATGCTGACTACCTTGTGTAGCATTTCATCGTTATCCGCCCACGGCTTAACATCTATGACTACCTCGTCATGCACGTGGAACACCACGGGCAATCCTGCGTCTTCCAGCTTTTCAATCGCCTGCGCCAAACAATCGCGAGCAATCGCCTGTACCACGTTTTCTACTATTTTTCCGCCGAATGTTTCAATTTGTTGCCATTTTTTTGTAGTCTGGTTAACGCCTTCGTACAGGATAGAAGGATTGCCCCATCTGTTTTCGCCCAGTGAAGGGTTAACATAAAACAGCTTTCGGCCTGAGGGTAACAAAATCGTAAAGTACGTCATATTCTGCGAGTAATCGTATTCGCGGGCGAATACACACCCTGCCACCCTTTCCTCGCCGCCATTTGAAATGACGCTTTGCGCCGCACTGTCAAAGGCGTACCACAACGCCGTTATACGCGGGTTTGCCTCGCGCCAGCGTGTCACCATATCGGGCAGCTCCTCCTCAGGTATTCCCATATCAAGCGCGCCCATAGCTACGAGAGCGCCCTGACTGCCGCCATAGCCTAAAGCAAGTTCGGCGATTTTTCCCTTCTGTCTTAAATGCCCGTTTTCGCCGCCTTTAACTACGCGGCAGTGAAACATCTGCGACGCTGAAGCGCAGTATATATCGCCGCCGTTTCTGAATACGTCTAACCGCCATTCCTCGCCCGCGAGCCATGCAATGACCCTCGCCTCAATAGCTGAAAAATCTGCGTCTATAAGGACGTTTCCGTCGCTCGCCACGAACGCCGTGCGTATAAGCTGCGAAAGCGTATCGTTAGGGCTGCCGTATATCGTTTTCAACGCGTCTAACTTATTTGATTTAACCAAATCGCGAGCGAGGTCCAGGGGATCTAAATATGTACGCGGCAAATTTTGCACTTGCACAAGTCTGCCCGCCCATCTGCCCGTACGGTTCGCCCCGTAGAATTGCAGCAAGCCTCTTACCCTGCCGTCTGAACAGTAGCACTCTTCCAGAGCGTCATACTTTTTAATCGACGTTTTGCCAAGCTCTTGCCGTATTTCAAGCATACGGTTGACGGCGGAGCTGTTAGATTCGCTGTTAAGCATTTTAGCCACCGTAGTTTTTTGCAGGTTATCTACCTGCTCGCCAGTCTCTTTAGACAGCCACTCCGTAAGCTGTTTAACGCTGTTCGGATTATCGAGGTTCGATATAGCTATGGCTTCGCTTTTCAGCGTATCGCTCACTGTGTAGCCCATCTGTAACGCATTCCTGACAAATGGCATATCTACGGCAACGCCGCGAGCGTTTATGATTAAGTCTGTTTCCCATTGCTTTTGAACAAAGTCAGGAACAGGAAATGCTGACAGCCTATTCTCGACTTCCATTTCAGTAACTACGTCCTGAGCGTTATAGGTCTTGAACAGATTCCATTTATCGGGGTCATGCCCCGGGTAATTGCGGGTCCTGCCGCCGTTAACCTTCGACGGCTTACAGGGTACGCAGAAATAGCGTATAAGCGCCTTACCTGTGTTTAATTTCTGCTTATCTTCAGGCAGTCCTAAAGCTCTGCCTACCGCATCAAGGCCCGCGGGGTAGCCGCAATAGAGCCCGTGCAGCATAGTGTCGCGCCATTGTTCGGGCGGCAACTGCTTACCTAAATACTTGCTTAAACAAGCCCACTCAAAGGCTGCGTTATAGGCGTGCTTAATGAAGTCTGGATTATCAAGTGTAGCTATAGCGACAGCCATATCTACATAGCTTCCTTCCAAATCGGTGAAATCGATAACCTTAACCGCGCCGCCGTCTATACTGTACGCAAAAAGCAATATCTGAAAATCGGGGGAGTCGATATACGCGTGAGCGCCCGCCGTCTTAATAG
Source organism: Clostridia bacterium (assembly GCA_021205485.1). Taxonomy (GTDB): domain Bacteria; phylum Bacillota; class Clostridia; order Christensenellales; family Borkfalkiaceae; genus Coproplasma. The sequence continues at coordinate 12,670 of JAJPXK010000044.1, forward strand.
GAACAGATGAATACGTCTCTAAATCGATAGAAATATGGTGCTGCATTTGTTAATCCCCCCCCTTGCCTTTACAGGCGTATTTGATTTGTATTTGCAAATCGCGTTTATATTCGTTTTTAATGTAAAATCCGCCGTTTCCGCCACGTTTGGATATGACGGGAACCCCCGATACGGACAGCTCTTGAATTATTCTGTAAACCGTTCTCGGCCCTATCGGGGGCTCGCATACCGTCGCTAAATCCCGAGCAGATACCGGCTTATCGGCCATAAGCAGCTTTAAGTAAATCTTTAAAGCGTTTCCGCTCTTCGCACTCATATTACATAGGCAATCCCGTCACGGGGTTGATATTTGTCACGCTCTGACCTATGCCTGCAAAGTCTGAAGCCGCCGACGCTCCGCCTGCTAAAGGCTCGCCGTCGCGGGTTTTCATAACGTTGCCTAAACCGCAGGCCACGCCCTTTTTGCCGCTGTTCTTGTAGCCGTAGAACCGTACCGTCACCCTGGCGTACATGCCGCTGTAAATGTCAGTAGGCGCAAGCTCGCAGTTGATATTGTCGATGCCTACCACCTGAGGCTTCTGCGTAGACGACGCTGTAAGAACCCAGCAGCCTTTGCATTCTTCGCTAAAGGGAACGCCCGAGGGTCTCACTCCGTCGCCGTCGTGTATTACAGAGTCAATCTTAGGCGGACGTACGCCATCCCACGTCGACAGCGTGGCGGCCTGAGCGGCGGCTTCTTCCGACGCTCTCAGGTTAGTTATGGTAGCCGTATCCGTTTTAGGGATGAGCAGCGTAACGCTGTATTTCGGCTGTCCCGCGGGATTGCTCTGAGAGGCCCGAGGGGTAACTAAGTTGCAGTACGACAAGCGTACTTCGTTTGTTAAAACCTTCTGTGAATCATTCTGATACATATTTTTTTACTCCTTTATCTGATTTTTCTGATTAACTGGTTATCTTAAATATTTGTCTCAATTCATTAACTGTCAAGTTAGAGCGTTCAAGCTCTTCGTTTAACAGCTTTTGCCTTTTTTTTATCTTTTCGCGGGTATACTTTGCCGACTTTATATTCGCTTCAAGCTTTTTATTATCGCGAGCTATTTCCTGCTTCTTTTGCTTGCTGTAATAAAACTCCTCGCACCTGTAGCCGTTAGCGTATGCCACGGTAGCGTCTTTTACCGCCTTATCCGCCAAACTTTCAATCAATTCAAGCTCGCTTTGTGTAGCAATTACCGCCTCCGCATTTTCCTGCGAAATGTATATGCCCGACAGCATATACCTGAACAGCGTCCTTAAATCGTCCAGCGTTAAACGCATTAAAGCCTCCGGATAATAGAGCTTATATTTTGCGACGCCGTCGGCGATAAAACTTACTTGTCTTTCGGTATTACAAAATTTTTTATCCATTTGCGATATCCTTAAAGTCTAACGCTGCGGAGTTATACTCGGCTCTGACGTCCGATTGCGGCGCCAGCGTAGGCTTGCCCTTAGGCTTGTTGACGTACTCCGAAAGCAGAGCGCCAAATTCCTTTTTGCCTAAAAGCTTTTCAATCTCTGTAAGCGTCTTAGGCTTTCTGTCGTAAAGCAAGCTTTCATCGTATCCGTTATCCGTAAGTTTTTTAAATGCGGCGTCGCCGTCGGTAAACGCCCTGTTGCTGCGGCCTTCGACAAGCTTCCAGCCTTCCACTTTCCGTCCGTCGAGCAGTTCCTTCTGAGCGTAGTCCTGCAAGTCTGAGTACCACTGCACGAGGCCCTTCGCGCGGATAAGCAAATCGCCTACCTCTGCGTTTGACAGCATTTCATTTTCGGAAATTTGCTCTGCCATAAATGACGCGCTACCCTCAGGTACACAATCTTTGAAGTCCTCAAACGCCGTAAAGCAGTTAGCTCTGGCTCTGCATTGAGCTTTTCCTTTGCAAAATCTGCAGTGCTCGCCCGGATGAAATTCGCCGCAGCCGCTCGCCGCCGCTTCAGCCCGGGGTTTAACATATTTTTCGCCCCATTCAAGCAGTTCTTTTACAGTTATTTCTTCCTCGCTCGCGTCCTGCGATAAACGAGGCTGACAAATAGCCATTCCTACCGTTTTTATTTCGCCATAAACCGCTCCGTAAAGCTTTAAGGCGCCTAAGGCGTAAAGCCTCATTTGAGGGTTATTTTGCGCCGATACGGCCACGCCCTTGCCGTGTTTATAATCCACAATCTGCAAATGGCTGTCGCCTATCATTACGCAGTCGCAGGTACCGAAGCCGTCAGGCACTACATCTGAAAAGTTTACCCTTACCTCAAACGTAACGTATGGCTGCGTCGCATAGCTCAGCGACTTTTCGGCGATATACTGCACATACGTGTCCGCCGTAGTCAGCATTTCGTCGCTGTAGTAGTCCTTCGCCTGAAGCTTTTTCAGTTCGCAGTTAAACTTACGTGTAGGCAGGTCGGAAAATTTGCGTCTTGCAAACAACTCACAAATGCTGTGAGCAAGCGTTCCTTCTTCTGCATACTCGCTTGTCCCCGCGGGGAACTGAGCTTCAAACTTAGGGGCAGCCGTGCACTCAAGCCAGCGGTGAGCCGATGAAGCGCTTAAAAATGCGTGTTGCGTAGGCATTTTTCCGCCCTCCTTTAAAGCTGAGCGCCTAACTCGATGAGCCCTAAAGCCAAGTCGCCGTATTTTTCTTTAGGCACCTGCGTCAACGCCTGCACGCCGAAGCGCTTTAAAAGCTCCACCAGTTGGCCCATTTTTCCCTTAGTTAACAAATCTGCCCCTGCCTTTGACAATTCCGTTATCGTATAAATTCGTGCGTTTACGGGCTGTTTTTCGGGCTCTGATGGCGTCGCATTTGTTTCAGCCGCGGACTTCGCGGGTTCAGGCGTGGTCTGAAGTTCTGCGGGCTTTTCCGCCTCGCTCGCCCCTGCGTCTTTTAACGCCGCGGCTTGTACAGGTTCAGACCTTGCCTGCGACTGAACACTTACGCTTAACGCTTCCGCCAGGGATTTAATGGCGTCTGCCAAATCGGGGGCGGAAATAGTTATCTTAATTTCACACATTTTTCTTTTCCTCCTGTGCGATATTTTTTTGTCTGCTGTGAGGTGTAGCTGTTACCCGCAAAAGCGCAGATATATTTTTTTGCGGGAAAACTCGTAACAGCTTTTGAGGCTGGCTATGTTTTATCGGCGTACTTGTAGGTTTTAATCCACTCTTCATAGTCTTTTAAATTCTCGTGATTTTTGTAAAACTCTCTTACCTGTTTTGCAAAATGCAGGCAAAGCATTTTAAATTCCATCGCCGGCAACCCGTTATCTAATTTTTCCTTTTCGCCGTTTTCCATAGCCCTTAATCCTTAGCTTAACGCGTTAATTCTTCTACCGTCGTTTCGTAGAGTTTTGCAAGTGCAAGAGTTGTTACCAGGGTAGGAACTTTTAACCCTAATTCGTAATAGCCATATAAAGCTCGGGTTACGCCTATCTGCTCGGCCACTTTTTCTTGCGACCATCCTCTTTTTTCCCTCTCGCTCTTTAAATTTTCCGCTAACATCGATCACCTCATTTAGAAATTTCCCTAAAAATTTAAAGCGGCGATATTGACAAACTTCGCAACCTATGTTACAATTTAATTGCCACATTAAAATTTAACAAAGATATACTGTTCTCGATACCGCCGCTCCTTTAGGGGTTTATTTGGTTTGCCGACTTAATTTTACTTTCGCCTGCAACCTTAGTTACAGTATAATTGAGATTTCTCTATTTGTCAAGCACTAAATTTGAGATTTTTCAAAATATTTTTTATTTTAGTTACTTTTGCTGTGGTAAGGGGGACTTTATTATGACAATAGTTGACAGAATTAAAAATTTAAGTGATATGCCTATAAACAAATTAGAAAAAGAATCCGGGCTAACTAACGGTACCATTTGCAAGTGGGCAGGAAAGAATAATCCTTCAGCAACAGCTTTATACGCCGTAGCAAAAAGGCTCGGCGTGTCTATGGAATACCTTTTAACGGGCGAAACACTGTTAGAAGAAAAAAATTTTGTAAATTCTCAAATTATAAATAACACAGCCGTAGGCAAAAGCAGCGCCTCTATAGGAACCGGAAGCATAAGCATAAATCACAATTTATCCGATCAGGAAACTGAATTGCTTAAGCTTTTTAACAGTCTTTCAGTACTTAATAAAGCGAAGCTTTTAATTTACGCGGAAAGCCTTAAAAATGGTGAAAGTAATGACTGAAGAAGAACAAAGATTGCGGGCCTTTTTAGAATCTGAACAGGAATACGAAAAACGTAAACGCAACGCACCGCCACAAATGCTACACCCTGAATACATAAATCAAGATTCAAGCCAAAGCATACTTATTAACGGACAGTATGATTTAGCGCACTTTTCTGTGCATGAATACAAAGTTATACGGCAAGCTGCTATTAATTCGGGTTGTAAATACGATTCTTGCACAGGCTCACTAAAACTTATGAATACTGCCTACCCGATTGTTTACAAACCGCGCTACGTACTTTTAGAAATGATCGTACAGCTTTACGGCAATTCTGCGCAACAAAATGATATACTTGCTGTTGCTCTTGCTTACGCATACAAAGGCGCTGCATTCAGAGTGCCAGCAATAGAACGATTTGAATTATATCTTAAAAAAACAGGCAAAATGCCGTTAGAAACGGGCTTGCCTAATTTTATGATTTTATCTGAGCCGCTTTTTAGCAACAAAATCTCTGAGCTATACGAAAAAGAGCACATTTATGAAAAAGCTCTTTTCTATACTCAGAACGCCTACAAATTTATATGTAAGCACTTTAAAGGCGATTGGCCATTTTACACAAACCGCATTGCGGCACTGGAAGAACTAATCGAAAATCCAAAGAAAAAGCGTAAAGATAGACGGGACGAAAAATTTGAAAGGCAAATAACAGAAGCAACTACAAAAATTATAAACCTATTAAAGGTTGAAAACGTATTATGAAAGTAGATATCGATTATAAGATTCCAAAGGGCAAAAAAGCGGGAACCAGAGCCGTGGTTTACGCTCGATACTCAAGTCATTCACAGACAGACCAGTCAATCGAAGGACAACTGTCCGAAGCTCACAAATACGCCGCCGCTCGCGGCTATAAAATCATACACGAGTACTGCGATTATGCAAAAACCGGCAGAAACGATAACCGCGAGCAGTTCCAAAAAATGCTGAAGGATACGGAAAAACGTCAGTTCGACGTGATAATCCTGTGGAAAGTTGACCGCTTCGGCCGCAATCGAGAAGAAATAGCCATTAACAAATATCGTTGCAAGAAGAACGGGGTACGAGTGGAATACGTGGCTGAACAGATCCCGAACACCCCTGAGGGCGTAATTCTGGAAAGCGTATTAGAAGGCTTTGCCGAGTACTACTCCCTCCAGCTTAGCCAAAACGTACGCCGCGGACGCCTCGAAAGCGCGAAAAAATGTCAATCCGTGGGCGGAAACATTTTATTAGGCTATAAGATAGACGAAAATAAAAAATATGTCATTAACGAAGAAACGGCTCCTATCGTAAGGATGATTTACTCTTCTATCTTAGAGGGCAACTCTATTTCGCAAACGGTGCAAAAGCTAAATGAATCAGGTTACCGCCGTTCAAATGGCAAAGAATTTACTTTTAATAGCTTGCAGCCTATACTTCATAACCGTCGCTATACAGGCATTTATATTTACGAAGATTTAGAGATTGAAGGAGGCATTCCTCAGCTTATCGATGAAGAAACATTTTATAACGTACAGAAAATTTTAGAAAAAAATAAAAAAAATCACCGCTATAAGACAACCGATTACCTTTTAACAGGAAAAGCGTTCTGCGGCAAATGCGGCGCTAAACTGGTAGGCGATTGCGGTACGGCGAGAAATGGTACAGTCCACTACTATTATAGCTGTCCGAATAAAAAGAAAAAAGAAAAATCATGCGACCTGCGTTCTGTCCGGCAAGACATACTAGAAGAGATCGTGCTGGAAAAGACATTTGAAATGCTGCGGGATGATGAACTGCTGGAACTCATCATTGACGGTACGTGGGAACTGTATCAGACACAGGATTCCGACAGTAGCGAATTAGATAATTTAAAATCACAGCTTAAACAGGTTAATGCCGCCATAGGTAATTTGATAAAAGCTGTAGAGCTGGGAATATTTAATGAAGAAACTAAACAGCGGATGGATGAATTAAAAGCACAGCAAGAAGACTTAACCCGATCCATAGCTGAACAAGAGGCACTACAAACTATTAAATTAACACGTAATCACATATCCTACTTTTTATACAAATTAAGGGATTTGGATTATTCCGATAAAGAAAATTGTAAAAAACTGATAGACTGTCTCATCAATGCCGTCTACATTAACGATGACGATACTTGCTATATAATGTTTAATTATAAGCCTGATACAGCTACTGTTTGTTTAAAAAACACGCAAAAAGTTAAAGAAAACACTATAAAATCGGTTCGAACAGCCATTGACACGCTCCACCATGGCAAAATCGGTCGAACCATTTTTGTTAATATTCTACAAAAATACGTTCGCGATATGCTTTAAAATCCCCCGCAAGTAATGCGGAGGATTTTTTTGTTTGAATGTTTTACATTGTTTTGTTACATTATCTTACTTTATCAGTTCCTTGATTATAGCGTCGGCTTTGCGGATGTCGGCTTTGCCCTGCGTGGCCCGCTTGATATAGCCGTACAAGCCCGATATAGCCTTTTCTTTGCCGTTTTTGTAATCCTCTACCGCCTTAGGGTTGGCCTCTATCGCCTGGCGGCAAAGCTCCGTAAGCTCGTCGTCAGAAACGCCCGCTAAATCCTCTTCCTTAATATACTCTGTAAAAGGCTTGCCGCTTTCGAGCATTTTTGCAAGGGTCATCTGCGCGAGGGTGATATTTATTTTGCCGCCGTCGGCGAGTTTTACAAGCCCCGCCATATCTTCGGGGGTAACCCTGATATTGAAAAGCTCCTTCTCTTCCTCGGTATTTAATGTGGAATAAACGGTGCCTAAAATAAGGTTCGCAGTATTTTTTACTCCAGCGCCGAGCCTTAAACACTCCTCAAAAAAGTCGCATACGGCCTTATATTTATATAAAAGCTTTGCGTTCGCCGCGTTAATGCCGAGCTCCGTTGTATAGCGTTTATACTTTTCAAGCGGCAGTTCGGGAAGGGACGCCGCAATCTCGTCCACCTTTTTTTGAGGGATTGCCACCTCTAAAAGGTCGGGTTCGGGAAAATAACGGTAGTCCTGAGCGTCTTCCTTTGTACGCATTACGTACGTTTCGCCCGAATTTTCGTCAAACCGCATGGTGGCCTGCTCCACTTCGCCGCCGTCGTCAAGAATTTCGGCCTGCCTGCGGGCCTCGTATTCCATGGCCTTTTCTATATGGCTTATGGAGTTCATATTTTTTATCTCTGTGCGGGTGCCTAACACCTGCGAACCCCTCTCTTTAAGGGAGATATTCACGTCGCAGCGCATAGAGCCCTCCTGCATTTTGCAGTCGGAGACGCCTATATACCGCATGGTAAGCTGCAATTTTTCCACGTATTCCCTGGCCTCGTCGGTTGAGGATATATCTGGTTCGGAAACAATCTCTATAAGCGGAACGCCGCCGCGGTTGTAGTCTATATACGAAGTTCCCTTTTCGTGTACGAGTTTGCCCGCGTCCTCCTCGATATGGATGCGTAAAATGCGGATACGCTTGCCGCTTTCAAGCTCTACATAGCCGTGTTCGCAGAGGGGTTTGTCGAACTGCGAAATCTGATATGCCTTTGGAAGATCGGGGTAGCAATAGTTCTTTCTGTCGAGGTGAGTTGTTGTGTTGATTGTACAGTGAAGCGCGAGGCCCGCGCGGATGGCGAACTCCACAACCTTTTTATTTAAGACGGGCAAAGTACCCGGTTGCCCCGTACATATAGGGCAACAATGCGTGTTCGGAGCCCCGCCGAACGCCGTTGTGCAGCCGCAGAAAATTTTTGTGGCGGTAGCAAGTTCTACATGGGTTTCAAAACCCGAAACAAGTTCGTATTTCACAGTAAATCCTCTTGGTTTTCTATCACGATTCCCGCCTCATGTTCGTAAAAACAGGCCGCGGAGAGTACTTTTTTGTCGCAAAATCTGCCTGAAATTATCTGCATGCCTATAGGCAGCCCGTTTTTATCCTTGCCGCAGGGCAGAGATGCAGCGGGCAGCCCCGCTATATTTACGGGCACCGTGCAGACGTCAGAAAGATACATCTGAATGGAATTGCCCCCCGAATATCCTGAAGGGAACGCCGTTTCTGGCGCCGCGGGGGCTATTAATACGTCGCACTCTTTGAACACATTTTCAAAGTCGGCGATAAGGCGGCTGCGGATGAGGCACGCCTTTTTGTAGTACGCGTCGAAGTAGCCGCTTGAAAGCACGTACGTGCCGAGCATGATACGCTTTTTAACCTCTTTGCCGAAGCCTTCGGTACGGGTTTTTACCACCATGTCGTCTATGCCGGAGTAGTCTTTGGCCCTGTAGCCGTAGCGGATGCCGTCGTAGCGGCCTAAGTTAGAGGAAGCCTCGGCGCAGGCTATGATATAGTATACGGGAAGGGCGCTTTTCAAGGCGGGAACGCTGAGGCGGATAACTTCGGCTCCGCTGCGTTCGTAAAGGGATATTGCCGCGTCAATTGCATTTTTTATCTCGGGATTTATGCCGTCGAAGAACTCCTCGGCGACGCCTATTTTAAGCCCTTTCACATCCTTTGCAAGTTCGGTTTTTCCGTCTTCGGTAGAAACGGAAGTCTGGTCTTTTGTATCTTTTCCGCGGATGGCGTCGTACACTATGGCGGCGTCTTCTACAGAGGTTGTTATCGGGCCTATCTGGTCGAGCGACGAGCCGTAAGCTATAAGCCCGTATCGGGAAACCGCCCCGTACGTAGGTTTAAAGCCTACCGCGCCGCAAAAAGCCGCGGGCTGGCGGATGGAGCCGCCCGTATCTGAGCCGAGGCCATAAACCGCCATATCGGCCTTTACAGCCGAGGCGACGCCGCCAGAGGAGCCGCCCGTAACCCTTGTCGTGTTTACGGGATTCAGCGGGGCGCCGTATACCGACGTTTCTGAAGTGGAGCCCATGGCAAATTCATCCATATTTGTCTTGCCGAGCAGCACCGCGCCCTGGCTTTTGAGCTTGCTCCATACCGTGGCGTCGTAATAGGGCTTAAATCCCTGCAAAATTTTGGAACAGCACGTGGTAGGCAGTCCGTCGGTGGCGATATTGTCTTTAAGAGTCATGGGAATGCCCGTAAGCAAAGTTCCCTCGCCGTTTTTTATCATTTTGTCGGCGGCTTCGGCGTTTTTTAACGCTTCGTCAAAGGTTTGGCATACGTACGCGTTGAGCTTTGGATTGAGCCTTTCTATGCGGGAGATATACTCCTTGGTAAGTTCCGCCGAGGATATTTTTTTGCCGCGCAAAGCCGAAGAAAGTTGCATGATTTTGCTCATTTTACCACCCTCTTTACGGTAAAGTAACCGTTTTCGCCGTTTACGTTTGAAAGGATTTTTTCGTTAGGCAAGCTTGACGCTACTTCGTCCTCCCGCAAGCCGTTTAAGGGGATTTGCCTAGCCCCTACCTCTCTTATGCTTGCGGCGTCGCCCTCTACGGCGCTGTTTATGCTGTCCCAAAAGGCTATCATTTCTTCAAATTCGCCCTTGAAGGCTTCGATTTCTTCGTCGGGGAAGTCAAGGCGGGCAAGGCGGGCGAATTGTTTTAATTGTTTGTCGGTAACTGACATATGCTTTTTCCTTTTGATTGTTTATGGTTGGATTTTTTTGAATGGTCGTTATTATTTTTATACGACTTTTCAGCCGACTTAATATGCTGATCGCAGGTACCCGCGGGGTCCTTCGACTGCGGGCTATTGCCCTCACGCAGGATGACAGGGGAGGGTCGCCCCGCTCACGTACTCCGTCATTCCGACGCAGCATTCTGTCATTCTGAGCGGAGCCGAAGAATCTCATTTCGACCTTATCCTTGCAGAGGGTCCTTCGACTTCACTACGTTCCGCTCAGGATGACAGGGGCATAATTTACTGTCTTAGTTTTATGTGGACTTCGCGGAGTTGTTTTTCGGTTACTTCGCAGGGGGCGTTGCACATTAAATCCTGCGCGGAGGCGCTCATAGGGAAGGCTATAACCTCGCGGATGTTCTCCTCTTTCTTTAAGAGCATAAGCATGCGGTCGATCCCCGGCGCCATGCCCGCGTGAGGGGGCGCCCCGTACTTGAACGCCGTATATAACGCGCCGAATTTTTCCTTAAGCGTCTCTTCGGAGTAGCCCGCGATCTCGAAAGCCTTTACCATTATATCCAGATTGTGGTTGCGTACCGCCCCCGAAGAAAGTTCTACGCCGTTGCACACGATGTCGTACTGGTAGGCGAGAATATCGAGGGGGTCCTTGTTTTCAAGAGCTTCAAGCCCGCCCTGAGGCATAGAAAACGGGTTGTGCGTAAAGGCGGGTTTGCCCGTCTCTTCGTCCGTTTCGTACATAGGGAAGTCGTTTATAAAGCAGAAGCGGTAAGCGTTCTCCTCTAAAAGGCCTAAGCGTACGCCGAGTTCCTGGCGTATCTGCCCCGCGAGCAGGGGGGCCTTGCTCTCGCTGTCGGCGATAAAGAAAATGGTGTCGCCCGCCTTTAAATCGGCGATGGACGCAAGCTCGCCTTTAAGCTCGTCGGGAATAAATTTATCTATAGGGCCTTTATATGACATATCTTCCCCTACCTCGAGGTAGCCGAGACCGCCGAGGCCGATAGACAGGGCGTACTGCAACAGTTTTTCGTGGAAGCCCTTGGACATATCAGCGTGCACCTTCACCGCCCTCACCGTCCTGTTCTGGAAGGGTTTGAACGTGCATTTGTTGAAAAATTCAGATAAATCTATAATCTTTAACGGGTTGCGTAAATCGGGCTTGTCGGTGCCGTATTCAAGCATAGCCTGCCTGTAGGATATTACAGGGAAGGGAAGGCTTGTTATCTTGCTGCCTTCGGGGGCAAACTTTGCAAAGGTGTCGTACAACACCTTTTCTCCTACTCTGAACACGTCTTCCTGAGTGGCGAAGGCCATTTCAAAGTCTAACTGGTAGAACTCGCCGGGCGAACGGTCGGCCCTGGCGTCTTCGTCGCGGAAACAGGGGGCTATCTGGAAGTATTTGTCTATCCCGCCTACCATCAGAAGCTGTTTATACTGCTGAGGGGCCTGCGGAAGGGCGTAAAATTTGCCCTTGTACTTCCTTGAAGGCACGATATAATCCCTCGCCCCTTCGGGGGATGAGGCGCATAAAATAGGCGTCTGCACCTCTAAAAAGCCGAGGTCGGTCATTTCGCTCCGCAAAAACGAGATGACCTGCGAGCGGAACACGATATTTTCCTTTACTTTGCGGTTGCGGAGATCGAGGTAACGGTATTTAAGGCGGATATCCTCCCTCGTCTCTTTAGACGTTATAATTTCAAACGGGAGCTGTTCGCGCACCTTGCCCTGGATGGTAATTTCTTTACAGTTTAATTCTATCGTGCCCGTAGGTATCTTAGGGTTGTAAGTTTCTTCGTCGCGGCTTTCAATAACGCCCCTTACGGTGATGCAATCTTCTTTGCTTATGCCCTTTAACAGGTCGGTATCGTGCAAAAGCACCTGTACAACGCCGTAAAAGTCGCGGAGGTCTATAAAGGATACCCCGCCGTGGTCGCGGATATTTTCTACCCAGCCGCTTAAAACTACCTCTTTGCCTATATCGCTTTCTGTAAGTTTGTCTGCCGTGGTTGTGCGATAAATCTCTGACATATAAATTCTCCTTCGCGGACGATATAAAAAAGCCGTCCGCCTAAAATAGAATTTTAGGACGAACGGTAAAGTCCGTGGTGCCACCTAAATTATTGCCGTTAAGGCAATCGCTTTGCAGGATTCTTTTTATCAAATCCCTGCCCTTTACGCAGGCGTACGTCATACCCTACTCGATAATCTTTCAGGCTGCGGCTCGTGAGTGTTATTCGCTTGCGTTCATTCCGCGGGGCTTGCACCCGCCCCCGCTCGCTGAAGGCGATAAGGCAAGTTACTTCTCTCAGTCATAGCTTTTAAGTTATTTTTGGTTATTATAATGTATTTTTATTCATTTGTCAATATATTTTGCGTATAAATTTAGCGTAATAAAGTAAAAAAGTAAAACTAATCTTCCAGCCCCGCAAGGTAATCTATGCTTACCCCGAAGTATTTTGATATGGCTACAAGCTTTGAAAGGGTAGGCTCGCACTCGCCCCTTTCCCATAAACTTATCACCGATTTGCCAACGTCAAGCTCTTTGGCGAGCTGTATCTGGCCTATGCCTTTTTCTGACCTCAACATTTTAAGTCTTTCTGCAAAAACATTATTCATAATATTATTTTCCCATAATAACGGGAAAAATGCTTGACTTCCCAGTATAACGGGAATATAATAATATATATAAACCACACAGGCGGCGTTTTGCTTTTACGCTTTAAAAAGGCGATGCATAAAATTACATACGATAAAATGCTGAAGGCATACGCAAAAAGCCGGATTTTGTATGAATTAACAAAAATATTCTTGACATAACGGCGATGGAGAGATTATAATATAATTACAAAATCTAATTCTGGAGGATATAAAAATGTTTTGCAAAAATTGCGGTAAAGAAATTGATGACAACGCTTTAGTTTGCCCTAACTGCGGCGTAGCTACCGAAGCTGCGGCCCCCGCGGAAAACAACAAACGCAAGCCTCACGGCGTAGCGCTTGCCGCCAAAGTATTTATCATTATAGGTATGGTTTGCACCTTCTACCTGATATTGCCTTTGATTTTCGGCGGAATTGCTTTAAGCCAGATGAAATACGGCAAGCCTTCTGCAGGCATAGGCGTTTGCGTCCTTTTGTTCTGCAACATTATAGGCGGCATACTTTTACTGTGCTCAAACGACAAGAACTATTATTGATTTAACGGAGAAAGAAAATGTATTGCAAAAATTGCGGAAAGGAGATTGACGATAAAGCTGTAATGTGCCCGCACTGCGGCACGGTCTTAGACGAAAGCTTTATGAAGCGAAACGCCCCTTCCGCGTCGAACAGCGGACTGGTGACGGCGGCGAGAGTATTTATTATACTTTCGTTTATAGCCTACGCTTTGGCATTTTTTGTACTTTTAGGTGCGACGATAGGTTCTTCCGTCTTTTTAGGCAATGAGTCGTATGAAGACACATCGGTATTTATTACCGTTCTTACATACTTTATAATCATAACCATCGTAGGAATTATAGGAATTGTCTTCGGCGCCAAAGCTCTTAAAAAAATCAACGCGGGAGTAAAGCCCTCTACGGCGGTAAGCGTATGCGTTTTGCTGTTTACCAACGCCATCGCGGGCATACTTCTTCTGTGCACCAAAGAAACTGACTACTCTAAAGTTTAAAAACTTTCCTAGAAAAAAACAAAAGTTACCGCCGACGGCGGTAATTTTTGTTTTTATCCTGTTTAATATTGACA
>JAJPXK010000091.1 GCA_021205485.1 Clostridia bacterium
TCATTAATCAGTTAATAATTTTGTAATTAAAAAACGGCGGTAAATTTGCAATTTACCGCCGTTTATATGTTGTGTTTGCTATTTTGCAAAATTTATATGCGTTTAATTGCCGCAGAACATTCAGGCTCATCGTAAAATCTGTTAAACAATAAATTTGTTACATTCTTTTTACAACTCATTGTAATATTTTTTTACAACTCTTTGATATTATTTATCTGTCAAAAGGACAAAACTAAGAAAAAAGATTTTCAAAAAGGAGTTTGAAAAAAAGAAATGAAAAAATTAAGCAAAATCCTCGTTTGCAGCCTTGTCGCTGCGGCGACAATCTGTACTGCCGGCCTGGCAGCCTGCAACAATTCGGAATCTATCACTATAGCGGTAGCCCGCGGCGCAAGCTCAGGCACCCGCGAAGTGTTTGAAGAAAAGGTGGTAAACACCGACGGCACGGCTCTCGGCAGCCTTACATCCCTTGCAAGCTGTGTTGTTGAATGCGAATCCACAGGTTCCGCGATAACCACTGTCGCGAACAGCAAAAACGCCATAGCTTACGTATCTTACGGCTCGGTTGCAAGCTCTTCCAGCATCAAAGCGGTATCTCTTGACGGAGTAGAGTGCAACGCTACCACAATCAAAGACGGTTCTTACGAAATAAGCCGTCCATTCAACCTCATCTATCAGAGCTACGACAATTTAACCGACGCCGCTAAGGACTTCATAAGCTATATCGAAAGTTCCGAAGGCCAGGCGATAATCTCTGAAGAATACGTAACTATAGATTCAGTTGCAAATTCGGCAACCTCTTACACGGCTACATCTGCCACAGGTTCTGTTTCCCTTGTAGGTTCTACATCCGTACAGCCCCTTATGGAAAGCCTCGCCGCGGCGTATATGAAGGTTAATTCCAACATAACGGTAACCGTTGCGGGCGGCGGCTCGGGCACTGGCGTAAGCAGCGCGCAGAGCGACACTACAGGCGCCGTAATAGGTATGGCTTCCCGCGGACTTAAATCTTCTGAAACAGGCGTTGTAAGCCGCGAAATAGCTTACGACGGCGTTGCGATTATTGTAAACAGCGAATGCTCGCTTACAAACGTAACAATCCAGCAGCTCTACGATTTGTATGCAAACGGTACGGCGATAGAAGTTTAATAAAAAATAATTAAAGCAGTATTCCGCCGCCTATGTACGGCGGAATATGTATATAAAGGCATTTTATGGCAAAATCTAAAGTAAAAAAATCAAGCGGCGTAAGCGGCGCGAAGGTAAAGGAGGGGTCGTTTAAAGGGCTGTTTATACTGTGCGCCTGCATGACCACCGTAGCCGTGTTCGGCATAATAGGCTATATCCTTTACGCGTCCATCCCCGCGTTCCGCAGCATAGGGGTGTTCAACTTCCTCTTCGGCACGCTGTGGAATTCCAAGCTTGAGGGCACATATTCCGATTCGGAAATTTACGGCATACTGCCTATGATAGCAAATTCCGTGCTGGTTACTTTAAGCTCTATGCTTATAGGCGGCACGATAGGCATATTCACGGCGGTGTTCATAGTATTCTGGTGCCCCGACAAATTCGCCCTTAAGTACAGCGGAAACAACAAGTTTTTTTCAAAGTGCGTAAATCTTATAAACAAGATAAATTTAAAGACGGTATTCGACCAGATAATTAAGCTTTTATCAGGCATTCCCTCGGTAATATACGGCTATTTCGGCTACTATACTTTCGTTAAATTTTTCAGCAACATAAGTTCCACTCACATGGGCACGGGACTTCTCGCGAGCATGTGCGTTCTGGCGATAATGGTAGTGCCTACCGTTTGTTCGCTTACAAAAAACGCCCTCGACGCGGTGCCCGAAAGCTATATGGAGGGGGCTTTAGCCCTCGGCAACACAAAGGCGCAGGCCGTCTTCAACGTGGTAATCCCCGCCGCCCGTTCGGGCATAATATCCGCCCTTATTTTAGGCATAGGCAGGGCCATAGGCGAAACTATGGCGGTATCTATGGTGTGCGGCAGCAGAACGCTGTTCCCGTCGGGCCTGTTTACCCCTATAGCCACGCTCACCACGGTAATAGCCAGCGAATACAACGAGTCGGCGGTAGGTTCCACTCACCGTTCGGCCCTCATCGCCGCGGGCTTTGTGCTTTTAATAATAGTGCTTATAATAAACCTTTCGTTAAACCTTGTTCCCTCAGGCTTCAACAGCAAAAAGGACGCTAAAAAGAAGAACAAAAAGCTCATATCTTCCTCTGAGACGCCCTCCGAAGCGGTGTTTGTGCGCAAGGGCAAACTGCAGGAAGTTTTAAAATACGTCGCGATGGTTCTCGCGGGGGTTATGGCTGTAATTCTCGCGTGGATAATACTCTTTATCCTTATAGAGGGCATACCTAATTTAAGCTGGCACTTTTTGTTCGGCTCGTCCTCTCTGGACGACATAACGCTGACGCCCGCGTATTTAAGCACTTTATACACCGTTTTGATAGCCCTCGCGATAGCCCTTCCATTAGGAATAGGGGCGGCCATATACCTGAACGAATACGCCAAACCGGGCAGTAAATTTGTAAAGGTTATACGTATGTTTACCGATACTTTGTCGGGCGTTCCGTCCATTGTATTCGGTATATTCGGCGCCCTCTGCTTTGTAACCTGGTTCGGCGGCAAAACGTCGGTGCTGGCCGGCGCCTGCACGTGCGCTTTAATGGTATTGCCTACCATGATCCGCTCCACAGAGGAGAGTCTGCGGTCGGTTCCTATGACGCTTCGCGAAGCGAGTTACGGCCTCGGGGCGGGCAAGGTGAGGACGATATTCAAAGTAGTTCTTCCCTCGGCGTTCCCCGGGATAGCCACGGCCACCGTGCTTTCGATAGGCAGGATAATAGGCGAATCCGCGGCCCTTATTCTCACTTCGGGAATGGTCGTCGCCACGATGAGCTCGGCGGTAAACCCGATGAACTCGGGCAGCACGCTCACGCTTTTACTGTATAAGTTCTTCTCGGAGCCTACTTCGTCGTACGGCTTTGAAGAATTTGCCGCGACGGCGGTGGTGCTGCTTGTTATAACGCTTATTTTAAACACGATAGTTTACCTTATAGAAAGACACGTCAAAAGGAAGAGATAATTATGAGAGATAAAAATAAATCGGCCGACAACGGCAAACAAAAGTCGCTTGACGTATTCGACTTTTCGGGCGATACAGCCATAAAGGTAGAGGATCTTGACCTTTACTACGGCTCGTTCCAGGCCCTGAAAAAGATAAATATGACCTGCGGCAAAAACGAAATCACCGCGATGATAGGGCCCTCGGGATGCGGCAAGTCTACCCTTTTAAAGACATTGAACCGCATGAACGACCTTGTGGAAGGCTGCAAGGTAGAGGGCAAGATAGAGATAGGCGGCAGGAATATCTACGACAGGGATATGGATATCCCCGCCCTGCGTAAAAACGTAGGCATGGTCTTCCAGAAGGCCAATCCCTTCCCTATGAGCATTTACGACAACATAGCTTACGGCCCGAGGACGTTCGGTATAAAAGCCAAGAGCGTTCTGGACGGCATTGTAGAGGAGTCTTTAAAGGGCGCCGCCATGTGGGACGAACTCAAAGACAGGCTCAGTAAGTCCGCCATGGGCCTTTCGGGCGGGCAGCAGCAGAGGCTGTGCATAGCTAGGGCCCTCGCCGTACGCCCTCAGATACTTCTGATGGACGAACCTACCTCTGCGTTGGACCCTATTTCTACCGGCAAGATAGAGGAGCTGTGCGCCGAGCTTAAAAAGACGGTCACTATTGTAATAGTTACGCACAATATGCAGCAGGCGGCGAGAATTTCAGACAAGACGGCCTTCTTCCTTTTAGGCGAAATGCTGGAATTCGGCG
Source organism: Clostridia bacterium (assembly GCA_021205485.1). Taxonomy (GTDB): domain Bacteria; phylum Bacillota; class Clostridia; order Christensenellales; family Borkfalkiaceae; genus Coproplasma. The sequence goes on from JAJPXK010000091.1 coordinate 3,867, forward strand.
AGACGGACGAGGTGTTCTCTAACCCTAAACACCCCGAAGCGGAAAAGTATATCACGGGCAGATTCGGTTGATACAGGAGGATTATTATGGTATTAAGAAAGAATTTTGACGATGAACTTGACAGGCTTCACGAAGACCTTGCCAGAATGTGCAAGATTGTGGAGAGTATGATAGACGACGCGATAACCTCTTTAGGGGATATCGACAGAGAGCTTGGCTCTACCCTCGCCGAAGTGGATAAATCGGTAGACGAGATGGAGCTCAGCATAGAAAAACAGTGCATGCGCATGCTCATACGCCAGCAGCCCGTAGCCAAAGACCTTTTAAAGGTCACTTCTGCGTTAAAAGTTGTCACCGACCTTGAAAGGATAGGCGACCAGGCGGAAAATATAGGCGAAATTGTCGTCCAGTACCCCGAAAAGAGGACTGTGACCGAGCCTAAGCGTATAAAAAAGATGAGCGAGATAGCCGTCGCAATGATCCACCAGAGCGTAGAGGCCTTTCTGAACGCGAGCGTAGGCGGGGCGGATATGGTAATACGCACCGACGACGAGATGGATAAGCTCTTTATCGAGGTAAAGGACGACCTTATAAAAATGCTTACCGACAATTCTTCCTCCGCAGACGAGGCGGTGTCACTACTCATGGTTGCCAAATATTTTGAAAAGATAGGCGACTACGCCGTAAACGTAGCCGAAGGGGCGAGGTACCTTGTTACCGGCGA
>JAJPXK010000229.1 GCA_021205485.1 Clostridia bacterium
GGTGCAGAAAGCCAATTATGTACTTTTGCATTAGAGTTAAAAAATAGGCATCCAGAGATTGAGTTTGAAATATGTGCAATTAAGCAAGGCGGGGTATTTGAGACAAAAATAGCTAATGCAGAAATTAAATATATAATTTTAAATTCTCAAAACATCCTCGAGTTGATTATTAAGGTTAGAAGACTGATACATAAAGGAAGATATGACATTATACACTCCCATATGTTCTTAGCTGATATTATTGCAAGAATAGCAACTATGGGATATAAAACAAAGCTTGTTGCGACACATCATGGCCTTGGAAAGTGGAAGACAAAATTGATGCTGTTGTTAGATTCGCTGACTAAGTTTCGTGTTGATCAGTTTATTATGGTCTCCCAACAGTCATATGAAATTCGATTAAAACGTGAAAAATACCCTGCAAATAAAATGCGGGTTATATACAATGGTTTATCAGATGCTTTCGTTAGTAATACTTCTAAACACTTACCTCCATCAGATGAAAAAATTATTATTGGTACTACAGCAAGAATGACTGATAATAAACAGATTAACCTTATGATAGATGTTATGAAGCGTTTGGAAGACCACACCAATCTATTTTATGAGGTAATAGGTGAAGGGGAGAATTTTGATAAATTAGTACAACAAGTTAAAGACCTACATTTAGAATCCAAAGTGAAGTTCTGGGGCTGGCAAAATGATGTCATCTCAATTACAAAGAATTGGCATTTATTTGCGCTTCCATCAATCAACGAAGACTTGCCGGTTGCTATGATGGAATGTATGGCGCAGGGAATTGTACCGGTTGCTTCTAGTGTTGGTGGGATAATCACTTTGCTTGATAATGGAAAAAACGGAATACTATGTGACAGCAGTAGTATGGAGAGTTTTGCAATAGCGATTGAAAGGCTTATAAACAATCCAGAGGAGTATGCTCAACTGTCACGTAATTGTCGAGATGTTATAAGTAAGAATTATCTAATCAGTAAAACAGTAGAGGACACAGTTGAAGTATACCGCGAACTGAGGTAGCAGATATGAATTTGAATACGCTTTACAGTAAATTTCCGGGTTTCATCCAAAATATTGGTGTGAGCGCCTATGGACTCGTTCGAGAGTACAGACGTTTTGGCGGTGAATATAAGAACCATTTCAAACGAGTTATTGACACTGAATTCTGTAGTAGAGAAGAATTGAAAAGATATCAAAGCAACGAACTCTCAGTGTTGTTTAAAGCAGCAAAGACTTCTAAGTATTATAGCGGTATTTTGAATGAAATTGAGAAAACAACTACAGATCCGTTCGAAATCTTAAAGAAAATGCCTGTTCTTGAAAAAGACAGTCTTCGTGGACATGAAGAAGACTTCTATACAGAAGAAGCAAAGGGTGCTTTGGTTTTTCACACAAGTGGCTCCACCGGGACTCCGCTTAATATAAAAATGTGTAAATCCGATTTTAGGCTGAGAATGGCTCTGCTTGAAAGGCAAAAACAAAGATTCGGTGTTAATCACAAATCGAAACATCTTACATTTGTTGGTAAAAAAATTACTTCTGGAAATAGTAAAACTTTCTGGAGGTATAATATTTTCGGACATCAATTGGTAATGTCCGTATATGACTTAGCAGAAGGAAACAGGGATTTATATATTTCTAAGATTGTAAAATACAATCCAGAGGTTGTTGAAGGTTATCCTTCTGCGCTTGGAGTAATAGCCTCATGGCTAAAGGCAGGTAATATTAAGTTAAAGACAAGGTGTGTGCTAGTCACAGCAGAAACTCTTTCTGATGAAAATAAGAAAGTAATTGAAGAAGGATTCGGTTGCCCGGTAGTTAACTATTATGGTTCTACTGAAGGTGCAACTATGATAACTCAATGTGAAAAAGGAAAACTTCACATTGATGACGAGTCAGGAATAATTGAGTTTGTCAACCATAACGGGGAAGCTGCTGCTCCTGGTGAAGAAGCAGAGATGCTTATAACAAGTTTTACCTCTAAAGCTATGCCGTTAATCAGATACAACATAAGAGATATGGCTATAATTTCTACAGAGGGCTGTACTTGTGGCAGATGTAGTACAGTTATATCTGAAATCATAGGAAGAACCGATGATATGTTTGTTACTCCGGAGAAAGGGCATGTGGGCAGGCTGTCAACATCTCTTAAACTGTTACCTGGAACAGTTCGAAGGGCACAGATTCATCAATATACACCGACAGATTTTACATTGTTAATTGAATCAGATACTCAGTTGGAAGCACAACAAATAGATATAGTTTTGGCCGATCTGAAGGATAAACTTGGTAAAGTGAAAATAAAGGTTGAGTATGTCAATCATATCCCTGATGGGAAAAACGGTAAATTCAGGTCGCAGATCAATCATTGCAAAATAGTAAGGTAAGATAAATGAAAGTCACAATAATTATTCCTGTTTATAACCTAGAAAATTATATTAAGAACACTTTAAATTCAGTGCTAAATCAGCAGTTTGATAATGAATTAGAAGTGATTGTAGTTGATGACGGTTCGACTGATAATAGTTTTTCGGTTATCAGGACAATAGCTGATCAGGATCAGAGAGTAATTGTGATTAGTCAAGAAAACGCCGGAGTATCAGCTGCTCGGAATATTGGCATCGAAAGAGCAACTGGAGATTATATTATGTTTGTTGATGGCGATGATATTTTGCGCTCGGACGCGGTACATATTTTGTTCGAATGTATGCAAAGTGATGAAAAATCCATTTTAGCAAGTGCTCGGCAGGTCAGGATAAAATCACAATTTCAAGACATAACAGTAAATAACGGCAAGATGAATATTAATAGTTCAGATGCTATTATTAAAGACATTTTAAAGGGACAGTTTGATGTTAGTGCATGTGCAAAATTATTTGCAAGAGAATTAATCGGGTAACAAAGATTTTATGAAGGAAAGCATATTAATGAAGATAAATATTTCTTGTTTCGTTATTTGTTAGATAACAGCGGAATTGTTATATGCAGTGAGGAAAATGTGTACGGTTATTATGTTAGGGAAAACTCAGTTACGACTAGTTCGTATTCAGATAAAAGTCTCGACATACTATTTTTCTCTAATCAAATCGAAAAAGATGTAATATAAAATAATAGAGAATTATTTTAGTTAGAACTTTATAATAATGTTGTCACACACCTTGCGGTTTCAAAAAAAATAATAAGGTCTGGTGCAGTAAAAAAAGAAAAGGATACTTTTGATGAAATCAGGGAAGATATAAAGAAGCTTTTGACCGGAATTGAGAAAAAAAAGATGCACGGGCATTTACTTGAAGCGTACTTATTACAAATATTCCCACCTATATATATATTGTGTGTGAAGCTTCATGATGTAATACACAATTCTTTTGGGAGATAACTATGGTTAATACAAATCCAATTTCAAAAACAGATAAGGTTTTGGGCTTTATTCTAGGACTACTTGTTTGTGAGGGAATTTCTGTGGTATTCACGGTAGGAAGTACGTCGTTTACCTTAGTAGAATTATACTCACCATTACTTTGTATTTGGCTGTGTTTTCATAATCAATATGCTTTGCCTGATTTTTTCGGAGCTATTCCTACAGGATTTAAATTGTTTTGGCTTGTTTTATTGTTTTCTATTATTCCAGGCTTAATTTATTTTATGACGTTTTCTGTTATCTCAAGGTATCTGGTAGGCGTGATATATTTTTTAATTATATTAACAACTGCTGTTGATGCTTACATTTTGCGTTCAGTTCGATCAAGCATATTTGCAGGAATTTTCGCTGGGATACTGTTAAATGTTATTTATACGATAATATGCTATATAAGCTTTAATGCGGGAACTGTTATCACATTGAGTAATATGATTTCTCGAGACGCATTTTATGTACCAGTTCTGAATTTTAGAAGTCAGGGATTCTTTTTAGAGCCTTCTCATTTTATTCGTTTTATCATCTCAGTTGGCATAATTGTGTTGTCTGAAATTAAAATTAAGTCTGTGTTTTTGAGAATTCTAATATGTGGTTTGGCTTTTATCGCTTTGATTTTCTCCTATTCTGGTTCTCTTGTAATTCTTTTCTTTGGTCTACTGTTGTATTTCTTGGGCACAAGAAAAAGAAAACTTGAGGTAAGTTATCAAAGCCTTTTCTTGGCGCTTATAGTATTGGTTTTTGTGATTATGTTTGCATTTAGTTCCAATTGGCGGAGCTTTTATGGAGAGGCATCAAACACTTTTAATAGGATTATTTCGGGAGCTGATATTACCAACGAGGAAAATTATTTGAGGTATGATAGTATTTTGACATTCTTAGAATATCCGGACGCTTATCTTCTCGGTTGCGGATGGAATTTGACGGGCACTTTCATTCAAGTCAATGGGCTAAATACAGTTTCAGCTTTTTCTGATATTTTAGAATTGTTTTTAGAGACGGGACTATTAGGTGGATTTATTTATTCTTACGCTGTAATTTCTCTATGTGGGCGGTTGTGGAGTTTGGGTGACCAATATCCCAGAGCTTTATCGGTGTCGTTATTGATGATATTTATGCTTCAGATTGGAACAGATT
>JAJPXK010000139.1 GCA_021205485.1 Clostridia bacterium
ATGGGACTAAACCGAGTATTGAACTTGACCTTATTGCCGTATGGGATGACCTTTACGAAGTACTTAAGGAAGAACGCGCAAGGCAGCTTAAAAACCCGTCGGGAAAGACGCACAGGCGCAATATGATTTACTTCACTTTTAAGAAAGGGTATTACAACAAAATGCAGTGCCTGAACCAAGAAGATAGCGGTGCTTATATACGCGCTATATGCGAGTACATGTTCTATGGCAAAGAGCCGCATGATTTAACGCCCCAAGCGGACAGATTTTACAGAGTAACAAAGTTGCCGTTAGAGTTATCCCGCAAGCGCAAGAAAGCTGGCGCGAAAGGCGGCAAGGCTAACGGCAAGAAAAAGACGAAGACCACAACCAAAACAAAAGCCGCAACGGAACAAGAAACCACGGTTGAAAGCGAGCAGGAAAATGACACCGCTTCTACTACCACAACTGTGCAAGAAATAGCTACGGAGAATGAGAAGGAGTATATCAGCGATAGCACCCAAGAAATTGATGACAATGAGCAGACATCGGTATCTGAAACAGAACAGCAAACAGCGGTAGAAACAGAACAAGTTACAGTGTCCACGCAGGGGCAGGAAGATAATAGCGAAACGGCACAGGAAGCTACCACCGAAGACAGCAATAAACAGTTCACATTAGAGAGCATAGAAGAATTCAATTGTTACGGCAATATAAACCCTAATGATAGTATTCTTAAAGGCGTAGATTACAGGGAGCTTTATTACTTTGTAAAGACAACAAAGGAAGCGCATAATCTATCCAAATACAAAGCGGTGAAAATGTACAGAAACCAGTATCAGAGATGAGAAAAAACACGTGTAAGCAAACGCAAAGCAAATAGTGGCAAAATGACCATTTTGGTAAGCGGGTTAAGAAAATGCAGTAAACTGCATTTTCACTGGCGGCGATATGACATTATTATTTTAAATAACAAAATCGGCGGGCAAAAGCTTGGGATACCCAACTCTTTTGCCCGCCTTGCTGTCGGGGACTAAAAATAAACGAAAGGAGGATTTAATTTATAGGACAACCAGTAATATTTGAAATAGGCTATTGCCCGTACAAACTAAAAAGTAACGCTACGGCAGAGCAGATAGCCGAACACGAAAGAAACAGAGCTTTCTTTGATATGTCGGGAGGGAATAACGTATATAAATACATCACTACGGGACGCAAACTTGCAGGAGAGGAAGCGTTAAAATTTACGCTGTTGGAATATATGCAAAAGACCACGGGCGTATTCAACCAGAACGGGATAATTTCCAAAGAAGAAGTAAAAGCAATGAAACAGCGTGCGCAGACAGGAGAGAAAAATATATGGCACGGCTATATTTCTTTTGATAAGGAACACTCTCATTTGATTGACCACCCAGATAAATGTATAGAGCTTTTAAAGCAGACATTCGGGGAGTTTTTTAAGGATGCAGGCTTTGATAAAGATAATATGGATTTGATGGCGGCTTTACATGTGGACAGACGGCATCATTACCACATACATTATGTATTCTGGGAGAAAGAGCCGAAAGTAAAAAACCAACGTGCGGCAGGCTATAAATACAGAGCCAAAGGCAGGATACAGATGGACGCCATAAATAAAATGGTTGAAAGGGTAAATAACTTTGCCCTTCCGGATGAAATTGTAAAAAGGCGAAAAGAAGCTCTTGCGCTGCTGTCTTTAAACAGGGATTACTTAAAGGCTAAATCAAAGGACGAAACACGCGACCTTATGGAAGAACTTGCAAAGGAACTGCCGAAAGATAAGCCGTGGTATTATGCTGCAAGGTATATGAAACCTTATCGCGAAAAGATAGATAAAATCGTAAAAGTTATGATTGAGTCTGACTGGGAACTTGAACGTGCAGACAGAAAATTCAGACACGAACTTATGCGTAAAGAAGGGGAATTGCAGGACATAATGAGCAACTTCTATAAAAGGAGAGTCAAAAGTGATATGGACGTCATAATTAACGGCGAAAGTTATGAAGAAGATTATCCTTTGCCGCATATCCACACGATAGAAAAACTTGAATGGGATTACAGGCGGCGGCTCGGCAATATAGTACTTGGCAAGGTGAAGTACATAAGGGCAACACCTACCATTACAACAAAAAATTAAGGCGTAAAAGCAGCGATGACGTAAAGAAACATCTCAGAATATCCGAGAAAAAAATCACGCGTGAAGTAAACGGATTATTTGACTCATTTGCACAGCTTTTCACAACGGAAATAAATACCCACAGGAACCGCTTACGTGAGATTGAAGAAGATATTAGAGCAGACCACGAAAGGGAATTAAGGGAAGCCGAACAAGAAGAACAGGAGAGACAAGTCGAACAGGAACAGCACGAAGTAAACCGCAGTCGCTGGGACTGGGGAAAGTAAAAAGTGTATGTGAAACTTGTTTCACGGTTGAATTTGCTTGACTTGGTAAAATCGGATCGGTAAACTATAACCATAAGAGAAACCTATTTCAAGCAATAAAATTTACAACTGAATATTGCAATATATTCGTTAAACGAAAATAATAAGGGGAGATTTTGTTTCGGCGGCGTGTGCCGCCGTAGGGAGCGCAAAACCAGCCGAGGGGAAATAAGGAATAACCTCGGAACAAATTTAAATTTTAAGGAGATTTGAAGGAAAATAATTTTAGTTACAAAAAGACATATGGCGGTATAGAATTTACCGTCATAGTGAGACAGGGGGAGAATGCACGGGAAACCGTAGCGAAGAAACTGGAACACGTTTTATTAAAGGACTTGTCCGATGAAGTGCGTTCAAAAGGAGAAGCTGTATGAATGCACAAATATTGGAAACAAATAAAAGAAAATTTAAAGGAGGCGAAAATATAACTGCCCTGTATGGTCGTTTAAGTTGTGATGATGACTTACAGGGCGACAGCAACAGCATTAAAAATCAGAAAGCCATACTTGAAAAATATGCAACGGATCACGGATTTACAAATCTGCAATTCTATATGGACGACGGGTATTCGGGTACGACATTTAATCGCCCTGCGTTTCAGAAAATGTTGCACGACATTGAAGAAGGACAGGTAAGTACTGTAATTGTTAAGGATATGTCTCGTTTCGGAAGGGACTACATAATGGTCGGATATTACACGGAGATATATTTTCAGAATGCAAAAGTAAGGTTTATAGCCGTGAATGATGGGGTTGACACCGCAAATGCGAATATTTCTGAAAATGACCTGACGCCGTTCAAGAATGTATTTAACGAGTGGTATGCAAAGGACACGAGTAAGAAAGTGCGTTCTGTATTGAGGGCAAAAGGTATTTCGGGTAAACATCTCTGTAATTGCCCGCCATATGGATATTTAAAGGATAAGGATAATAAAGACTTATGGTATGTAGAGGAAAAAGCCGCAGCCGTCATAAAAGAAATCTATTCTTTATGTATGAAAGGGTACGGACCTACGCAAATAGCGCGAAAACTGACTGAAGACCATATAGATTCACCTATTCTGTGGAAAATACAGCACGGCGTGAACTATAATTCAGAAAAATTTGAGCATCCTGAAGTTTGGACTACGCATACCGTTACACGGATATTGTCTAATCCTACATATCTCGGTCATACAGTGAATTTTCGTACAAGAAAGAAATCGTACAAGAGCAATGTCGTTGAGTTTTTACCTGAAAGCGATTGGGTGGTGTTTGAAAATACACACGAAGCGATAATAGACCAGGAAACCTATGATACCGTTCAGAGATTGCGGGGATGTAAACGACGTCCTGAAAGGTTGGGTGAAATGAGCGTATTTTCGGGAATGTTATTCTGTGCCGATTGTGGAAATAAGATGTATATCAATCGTTGTAAGAAGTACAAGGATTATCAAAAATGTCATTTCGATTGTGCTACTTACCGTAAAGGCACACCGAAACATAGGGGGTGTACATCGCACGGAATAAACCTTGATACCGTTGAAGAGATAGTGCTCGGTGATTTAAAAAGAGTATTTGCTATGGCGAAGAATAACGAAAAGGAATTTGTTTCGTTGCTACAGTCAAATATGGGCAGCGAGACCCGTAAAACATTATCTGCAAAAACAGCGGAGTACAATGACGGCGAGCGCCGTATAAAGGAACTTGACCGCATAATACAAAGATTATATGAAGATAATGTAAATGGTAAAATTTCAGACGAACGCTTTATGAAGATGTCTCAAAATTATGAAAGTGAGCAAGCGGCTTTAACAGAGCGTGTGAAAGTGCTGAAAAAAGAGTTATCCGCAGTAGCAGAGCAGGACGACAACACTGAAAGATTTTTAAGGCTGGTTAGAAAATACACTGAAATAACCGAAATCACACCTGAAATCGTAAGAACTTTTATAGAGAAAATAATAGTTCACGAGAAGGAAGTGATAGACGGTAAGAAAACGCAGTGTGTGGAAATCATTTATAACTGTGTAGGAGCAATACCCTACATAGAAAAGTAACAAGGGATATGGCGGCGGTACGACATAAAGCTGTACCGTCAACCATAAAAACAAAAAATTCTCCCCATGGTACTTAAAGCAA